>JAKOSS010000971.1 GCA_029777145.1 Acidobacteriota bacterium
ACCGCTCACTTCCAATAGATTTCCAACTCATATTCCTTCGCGCCGCCGCCGTCGTCGTAGATTTCGACCACCGCAGTAAAATCATTTGACGCGGTCGGTTGTTCGACGATCCGGACCGTGCCGCGGCCTTTCGATTTCGTGACCCCGACAACAACCTCCGACTCCGGCATGCGAGTCGTGAAACTGAATGTGCCGTTCGGCATGGTTCGACCCGAAACCGTCCGGTATTCGATCTGATTTCCCTTGATCAGCAGCTGCAGCTTGTCATCGACCATCCCGCGCCAATAGACCCGACCGGCGACCGGACGGTTCTCCGGATTCGGGCGATCGGCGGAATCACTGCCGAACTCCGCGGAAATGTCCGCGACGATGCCGCGGACAGTTTGCCAGCGATCCGCGAACGCGGAACCCGCCGGCGTGCGTCGCGACAGTTCGCCGATGATCGCGATCGATCTCCGGATCTCGACGACCGGCCGTTGGCCGCGCACGAGATCCCGCAGAAGTCGCGCCGAGCCGCCGAATTGTGCGGCAAAGAAAGTCTCGTCGAGCGTCGCCTGATCGGATCCGTCTCCGCGTTTGACGGTGTCTGCGGCGGCGGCGGCGAGTGCGTCCGCTTCGTCCCGCAGGCGATCGACAAGCGTCTCCATCCGCGACGAGGGTGTGTAGATTTGTTGGGCGTTCGCCGCAAACGCGGCAAGTAGCAGAAAAACGGGCAACAGTATGCGTCTCATCGTTCCTCCCAAAAGCCGATGACGGCCGATCCGAAACGGGGCCGAATTCGGCCCGTCCGGTTCAACTTGATGATTGAGTTGGAAAGATTATACTGCGCCGGCCGTGATCTCACGAACCGTCAGACCGTCGGCCGCGAGTTGCCAGTCGAGAACCTCGGCACCTTCCTGGGCGGCAAGCGCCGTCTGGACATCGGCGCGGCGGCCGTCTTCGCAGAAGAACGCGATGCATCCGCCGCCGCCTGCTCCGCAGACTTTGGCAGCGATCGCGCCGTTCGCGTAGGCGACGTCAATGAGCTTGTCCATCTGTGGCGTCGTGATGTTTGGAGAGAGCCGTTTGCGTTCCGGATGCGCGGCTCGGAGTTGAGTTCCGACCGAGTCCCAATCGCCGGCCAACAGCGCGTTTCGAAGGTTCAGCGACGTGTCGCGGATGCCCTCGAAGATCTCGAACAGTTCCCGGTCGCCGTCGATGTGCCGCTTCGTGATTTCCCAGTTGTTGGTTCCCGAGTTCCGCGGTTCGCCGGTGTAGATGACGACCATGCGCCGTCCCAGCGTGTCGGTATCGACCTCGAGCGCCTCGCGGCGCATTCCTTCGGGGCCGAAGTGGATGCATGAGACGCCGCCGTATTGCGCCGAGTAATAGTCCTGATAGCCGGTCGGGACCTTGATCACCTGGCATTCGACGGCGGCGGCGATCGGAATGAACCGCTCGGGCGAATAGCGGTTGCCGACCAGCCGGTTCAACGCGCCGATGCAGGCGATGTTGAGCGTCGACGAGCCCGCGAGGCCCGCTCCGGCCGGCGCTCGTGATTCCGTGATCATATTGAATCCGACCGTCGGCCTGAAGAAATACACGAGTTTCGAAAGCAGTTCGAGACGAGGCTCGTCACGGAGCGACGAAATTTCCGCCAACGGCGTCTCAAAACGGTCGCCGCGGTCGATCGACTCGAGCACGATCAGGTCGTCGTTGCGGGTTTCAATCCGGCAGTGCGCGAGGAGGCTGACCGCGAAATTCACGGTCGCGGCGCCTTCGTGGAACAGAAAAAGCGGCGGAATATCAATGGTGCCTCCGGCGAGATCCACTCGGGTCGGGGCCGACGATTCGATGATCATATTAAGAAGTACGGATTAGCAAAGATAACTTTTACCATTACAGGCGGGAATTAACAATAAGGAAACCTAATCCTTTGAGGTGTTTGCGGCCTTGCCTTTGGGTGGTGATTCGGGCGCCGGTTCGTCCGCGTCGGATTTTACGGTTTTGAGGTGCAGCCGTTCGCCGAGATCGAGCAATCTGCCCTGCGCCACACCCTCGATGTCGTGGAGTTTGACCTCGATCCGATGAAGCGTCTCGGGGTTGACCTCTTCGACCTTTTCGGACAGCCAGTAACGCTCGACGACGTAAAAGATGATGATTCCGACGAGGACGATGAAGAACAGCGAGATCCCAACCTGTTTGAAGTTGCCGAGAATTCCCGTGATCGCGCCGCTGAAGAAATATCCGGTGCCGGCGAGGATCAGGACCCACGCTCCGCAGCTGATCGCGTCGAGCATCACGAATCGCCAGAACGGCGTCTTCGCGATCCCGTAAAAGAGGCACATTCCGACGCGGATGCCGTAGATATATTTGGAGATCACGATCGCGGACCCGCCGAACTTGTCGATCAGGCGTTCGATCCGCGGCTGGGCCATTTGATAGAACCGATAATGTTTCGCCTTTTCGTGAAACACGCGCCCGATCGTGTAGCCGACGCTGTCGCCGACCATGCCGCCGAACGTTCCCGCGAGGAAAACCTTGAGAAAGCTGTAGTGTCCGAAAAAGCCGCTGTGGGCCATCGCCCCGGAGATAAGCAAGGTGATATCTCCCTCAACAGTACACAGCGCGAAAACCGCGTAAATACCATACTGTTCAATGAGTTGAGATAGCTGTTCCATACAGGCTCGGGAAGTGTTTCTTCTGGTGGACTCTTCAAAGAGTAGCGCCCAAAACAGGTTGAGTCAACGGTTCGCGCGGCGGCCCTCCCAAATGCGGAGGCAAAGTTTGACACTGCTTCGGCAACTGACTAAAATCCACTTAGTTTTCGGCGCAAACGCAAGCGATTACAGGATTTCTTCAATGAGCGACCCGGTTACGAGCCACGCGAATTCGATCGGAGTCGAGGTTACGCCCTCGACCTTGCGCGCCGTTGAGATCGGACCTTCGGGCGACCTCCTGAATTCGCATTCCGCACCTCTTGTCCGCGGCAACGAGGTCTTGCCCCAAATCGTCGGATTCATCAACGAACTCCGCTCGAAATTCACGGCGTTCGATTCGATCGGCGTGACGTTTCCGGGACTCGTGAGGAAAAGCGACAGGCGGATCGCGTACTCGACCTACTTTCCCGAGTACGAAGATGTTGATCTTTTGGGCGAACTCGAGAAAACGACGCGGCTCAGGGTCTGGATCGAAAACGACGCGAATTCTGCCGGTTACGGCGAATACGTTCTCGGCGCGGGCCGAAGCTGTTCGAGCATGTTCTATGCAACGCTCGGAACCGGAGTCGGCGGCGCCTTCATCGTCGACGGCATCATCTGGCACGGAACGTCCGGCTTTGCGGGCGAGTTCGGCTCGCTGGCGATCGACGAGGACGGGACACGGCTCGAAGAGGTCGCGTCGGCGACCAATATCGTCCGCCGGACGCGGCAGAGGTTTCATCAGGACAGCACCTCTTCGCTCGGAAAGTATCAGGAAGCTGAGATTACGGTCGATGACGTCGTGCGCGCGGCTCTGAGCGGCGACGATTTCGCGCATCTCATGCTGCAACGCACCGGACGATACGTCGGAACGGCGATCGCGGGCGTGATCAATCTTCTTAATGTCGAACGCGTCGTCATCGGCGGTGAGATCACCGATGCCGACCATACCCTCCTCGACGCGATCGTGACGCGTGCCCGCGACCTGACGTTTCGACCCTCGTTCGAAGCGACCAGCATCGTCGCCGGCGAACTAGGCAATAAAGCGGCGGCGATCGGAGTTGCATTATTATCAAAAAAATTGTAATAACGCAGATAGATTTGCGACCGTAATTTTCCTTATCAGACAAACTTATTAAACTCAGGTTGCGGAGAGTAGCAGTGTTTTTCTATCCTGACTATTTCTCAGTCGGCGTTTGCGCCGAGCCAGACTTTTTGAAAGAATGCAGGGATTGCGGTAGGGGTACTTAAAACAATCAAAATTATTTCGGAAAGTTCTCAATTTCTTAAGATTGGGACTCGCCGAGGTTTAATTTCTAATTAACCCGGAAAGGAAACCATGGGACAGATCTTTCATCACGGAGCAAATAACGTTGCGAAAGCGAGCATAATCGTTGCGATCGTCTTCGGCGGAGTCGCGTTTTACGCGTACACGCAGATCGCCCGATCCTCGTATTTTACGAACCAGGGCCTCGAACGTCCGCAGCCCGTTCAGTTCAGCCACCGGCACCATGTCGGCGATGACGGGATCGACTGCCGTTATTGTCATACCTCGGTCGAAACCTCGGCTTCTGCCGGACTTCCGCCGACGCAGACCTGTATGAACTGCCACTCGCAGCTTTGGGCCGACAGCCCGTATCTTGAGCCGGTCCGCGCCAGCTTCCGCGACAATAAACCGTTGCAATGGACCCGCGTCCACGATCTTCCCGGATTCGTTTACTTCAATCACAGCATTCACGTCGCGAAAGGCGTCGGCTGCGCTTCGTGCCACGGGGACGTCGCCAATATGCCGAGTGTCTATCAGGAGAACACACTCCAGATGGAATGGTGTATTGCCTGCCACCGCGATCCGGTTCCGAATATCCGACCGGAATCCGAGATCTTCAATACATCGTGGAACAAGGACGACATTACGCCGGAACAGGAAAAGGAAGTCGCCGCGAAGGTCGCGAAGTTGCGCGGCAAAGATTTCATGACGAGCTGCTCAACGTGTCACCGGTAAGAATTTTGAGTACCAGAGCGCAGTTTCGGGAGAGAACAGTTACTAACATCGAGGGATCAAAATAGATGACGAGCAAAGACAGCAAGACTAACTTTGCGCAATTGAAGGAGCGGATTCTTCAGCAGAACGGCAAGGAATACTGGCGCAGTATCGAAGAATTTGTCGACGCCCCGGAATTCGAAGATTTCGTCAAGTACGAATATCCGGCTCACGCCGAAGAGTGGGACAACTCCGTCAGCCGCCGCAATTTTATCAAGGTCATGGGTGCGTCGTTGGCGCTCGCGGGTCTCTCGGGCTGCGTCATTCAGCCGACCGAGAAGATCGTCCCGTACGTTAGCCAGCCTGAAGGCCTGATCCCCGGAAAGCCGCAGTATTTCGCAACTGCCGTGACGATCGGCGGGGTGGCGAACGGACTGCTCGCGCGATCCAACGAAGGCCGCCCGACAAAACTTGAAGGGAATCCGGAGCACCCGGGAAGCCTCGGCGCGACCGACGTTCTGACCCAGGCCACGCTGCTCGATCTTTACGATCCGGACCGCTCGCAGGAGATCGCTTACCGCGGTGAACCGAAAACCTGGCAGGCGTTCATGAACGATCTCCGCACGAAGATCGACGAGGAACGCGCCGGAGGCGGTGCCGGGATCCGCTTCCTGAGCGAGACGGTTTCGTCGCCGACTCTGATCGGTCAGTTCAATCAGCTCAAGACCGAACTTCCGAATGCGAAGTGGTATCAGTACGAACCGGTCAACAAGGACAATGCCGTCGCCGGCGCAAAACTCGCGTTCGGGTCCGCGGTCAACACCGTTTACAAATTTGACGAGGCGGAGCGCGTCCTGGCGCTCGATGCCGACCTCTTCTCGGGCTTCAACATCCGCTACATCAAGGACTTTGCAAAGTCCCGCGCGTGGTCGGAAGAGAAGAAAGAGATCAATCGCCTCTATGCGATCGAAACGACCGTTACCTTGACCGGTGCGAAGGCCGATCACCGGCTCGCGGTCAAACCGAGCCAGATGACGGAGGTCGCGAAAGCGGTCGCGAAGGCCGTCGGGGTCGCCGGTGCCGCGTCAAGCTACGGCGAGAACGCCGCCTGGATCGAGGCGATGGCCAAGGATCTCAAGGCGAATGCCGGAAAATCGATCGTCGTTGCCGGCGACAACCAGTCGCCCGTCGTCCATGCGCTCGCGCACGCGATCAACGAAGCGCTCGGAAACGTTGGAAAAACCGTCGTCTACACCGAACCGACGCAGGCCAACGCCGACACGCTGCAGATCGACGGACTCAAGGAACTCGCGAAGGACATCGACGCCGGCGCGGTCAAGATGCTCGTGATCCTCGGCGGAAATCCGGTTTACAACACGCCCGCCGACGTCAAGTTCGATGAAGAACGGCTCAACAAGGTGCCCTTCCGGGTCCATCTCGGCCGCTACCGCGACGAAACCGGTGAACTTTGCCACTGGCACCTTTCCGAAAAGCACTATCTCGAAGGCTGGAGCGATTCGCGCGCCTTCGACGGCACGGTTTCGGTAGTTCAGCCGCTGATCGAGCCGCTTTACGGCAGCAAGAGCGCTCACGAGATCGTTCAGCTCTTTTTCAAGGAGAACTTCGAGAAAAAGGATTACGACATCGTCCGCGAATTCTGGCAGAAACAGACGCTCAACATGACCGTCAGGCCTGCCGCAGCCGAGAAGGTCGAAACGAAGACGGAAACGAAGACGGAAACGAAGACCGAAGCGACGCCCGAAGCCAAGCCGGCGGCGACCGTCGCCGCGACTCCTGCGCCGACGTCGGGCGGAACGAATTCGTTCGACAACAACTGGCGCAAGATCGTCCACGACGGTTTCGTGCCGAATACCGCGGCCGCTTCGAAGGACGTCAAGGTCAATCCGGCGTTCATGTCGCAGCCTGAAACCGCCGCGGCCGGCACCGGGAATCTTGAGATCTCGATCCTTCCCGATCCGAGCGTCTACGACGGCCGGTTCACGAACAACGGCTGGCTGCAGGAACTGCCGAACCCGCTGACGAAGATCACGTGGGACAACGTCGCGCTGGTCAGCCCGGCGACGGCCGCCAAGATGAATCTCAACCGCGGCAACGACTCCGACGAGCGTTCCGGCGGCGAGCGTCCGACGGCGTTCATCAACTCGAAGGGCGGCAACATGTATTCGGACCTGTGCACGCTTAAATATCAGGGTTCCGCGATCTCCAAACCGGTTCCGGTCTGGATCGCGCCGGGCCAACCCGATGACGTCGTCACCGTGTTTCTCGGCTACGGCCGCAAGAAAGCCGGCCGAGTCGGCAACGATCTCGGATATAACGCCTACGAGGTCCGCAAGTCGGACGCCATGAACTTCGGCAAGGGCGACCTGACGCCGACCGGCGAAAAGACGACTATCGCGTCGACGCAGATCCACTTCAACATGGAAGGCCGCGATCTGCTCCGCACGTACGCCATCGAGGAATTCGAACACAACGAAGAACTCGGAGAGCAGCACGACGAGAAGGACAAGACGATGTTTCGTCCCGAGATCTTCGAACCCGGCTACGAGAAGTATCACCGCTGGGGAATGACGATCGATCTCAACAGCTGCGTCGGCTGCAACGCCTGCGTTCTCGCCTGCCAGTCGGAGAACAACATTCCGGTCGTCGGCAAGGAACAGGTCGAGCGCAGCCGTGAAATGCATTGGATCCGCGTCGACGCCTATTACGGCGGCACGCCCGAGAAACCGGAAGGGCCTAATTTCCAGCCGGTGCTCTGCCAGCAGTGCGAACAGGCGCCGTGCGAGGTCGTCTGTCCGGTCCATGCGACGGTCCACAGCGCCGAAGGCCTGAACGACATGGTTTACAACCGTTGTATCGGAACGCGCTATTGCTCGAACAACTGCCCGTACAAGGTACGTCGCTTCAACTTCCTGCTTTACCAGGATTGGAACACCGCACAGTACAAACTGATGCGCAATCCGGAAGTGACCGTTCGTTCGCGCGGTGTCATGGAGAAGTGCACGTACTGCACGCAGCGCATCGCCGCGGCCCGTATCGAGGCCGAAAAGGACGGCCGCGCGGTTCGCGACGGTGAGATCGTGACGGCGTGCCAGGCCGCGTGTCCGGCCGACGCCATCGTCTTCGGCGACATCAACGACAAGGAAAGCCGCGTCGCGAAGCTGAAATCCGATCGCCGCAACTATCGTTTGCTGAACGAACTGAATACGCAGCCGCGGACTACTTATCTTGCCGGGCTCAAGAACCAGAACAAGGAAATGCCGGATTATGTCGCGCCGAAGAAGGAAGACGGCGAGACGAAGGCGGCGGGTCACTAGGGTTTTTCCAGCCGGCGACCGACGTCGATCGCCGCGGTAATGCAGACACGATATGCAAGAACTGAAAGTCGATGAACTGAAAAAGGTTCAGACAAAAATTTACCCGCCGATGGTCGAGGGCGATCACTCGTTCGCCACCGTCACGGACAAGATCAGCGACCTGACGCTGAAGAAGAAGACGCCGTTCCACTGGTTCATCGGATTCGGGATCGCGTTTCTCGTCGCGCAGCTGCTGCTCATGACCGTGACCTACCTCGTCCTCAAGGGCGTCGGGATCTGGGGCAACAACCAGCCCGTCGGTTGGGCGTTCCCGATCATCAACTTCGTTTGGTGGATCGGAATCGGTCACGCCGGAACGCTGATCTCGGCGATCTTGCTGCT
>JAKOSS010000972.1 GCA_029777145.1 Acidobacteriota bacterium
AAGCGACGTGCGCGCCTTCTCGAACGAGATCTCGCCGTCGATCCAACCTTGAATGAAGATCGGACTGACACGGTCGCCGACCTTCCATTTCGTGACTTCCGATCCGACGGCGACGACCTCGCCGGCGCCGTCCGAGAGCGGCACGATCGGCATCTTCAGCCGCGGATTGTAAAGCCCCTCGACCATCC
This sequence comes from Acidobacteriota bacterium, assembly GCA_029777145.1. The sequence goes on from JAKOSS010000972.1 coordinate 189, forward strand.
GCAGATCACGGAAATTGATCGAGGCGGCGTGGAATTTCACGAGCACTTCGGTCGGTCCCGGCGACGGGACGCCGCACTCGACGTATCCGAGGTTATCGATACCGAATTCGCTGATCACGTAGGATTTCATTTAGTTAGCTCGAATGACGTCATCGAGATCGATCCCAGTTCGACGACATCGTTGAAGATCTCGATCCGGTCATCCTTCTCCCGCATCGCCATGAAATACAGGAGCGGCAGAAAGTGTTCCGGCGTCGGAATCGCCAACCGTACATCGTCGCCGAGTTCACCGTAATTCGAAAGGCTTTCGATGTCGGATGCGCCGACCAATGCTTTCAGCTTCCCGTTCGCCGTAACGGCCCAATCCGCTCCGGTCGAACTTCGAAAATCGACCATGCGCAGATTGTGGACGATGTTCCCGCTTCCGAGGAACAGGATACCGCGTTCGCGCAAAAACCTCAGTCGGCGCGCGAACTCGTAATGTTCCGCCGGAGATTTGCTCCGGTCGAGACTGATCTGAAGCACGGGAACGTCCGCCTCAGGGTAAATGTGTTTGAGCACCGACCAGGTTCCGTGATCAAGACCCCAGGATTCATCGGGCAGGATCGTATCCTTGCCAAGCTCAGCGACGAGCTCGCGCGCGAGTTCCGGATCACCGGGCCCGTCGTATTCGACGTCGAACAGTTCTTGCGGAAAGCCGTAAAAGTCATGGATCGTCCGCGGCCGTTCCATTGCGGTGACGAAGGTTCCGTCGGTTTCCCAATGCGCCGAGACGCAAACGATGGCTTTCGGCTTGCCGATCCGCGCTCCGATCGCGCGCCACGTTTCGGTAAACGCGTTATCCGCGATCGCGTGCATCGGATTTCCGTGACCGATGAATAGGCTTTTCATGAATCAGTAGTCGAGAGCCAGTGGTCGGGTGTCGAGAGTTGACGCTAGGACAAGAACCAGAGAATTTCAGTCATCATAATCCGTCCCATTGACTCACGCCCAACCCCCGACTCCTGACTCATTTCTCCCCTGCTTTCGAGATCAGGCTGTCGACCGAAACCGAACCCCCGCCCGCAAAGAACAAATAAAAGAAGACGAAGCTGTAAAGCACCGCCAATTCGCCTTTGTTGACGATCGGCAGGAACGCATTCGTCCCGTGCGCCATGAAATAAGCGACCGCCATCATCCCGCTCAGGATGATCGCGGTCCAGCGGGTGAACAAACCGATCAGGATCAGAATTCCGCCGCCAAGTTCGAGAATGCCGCCGAAGGTCATCAGCGGTGAAAGGCCGGCGCCCGCATTCTGCGATGCCGGAAAGCCCAGCAATTTCTGCGAACCGTGCCACATAAACAGGAATCCCGTGATAAATCGCAGCAAACTCAAGATGCGCGGCTGCCACGTCGCAAAAAAGTCGTTCATATTTCTCCCCCCAAAATAAGTAATGATTGCCGAAGCCTCATGCCGCAACGGCCTGAGTCCCGCCCCGGAACTTCAGAAGTTCTTCAAGATCCGACTGGATCGAGCGATGCCGGTCGTCGTTGTACCAACGCTGCATCTTCTCATTGATCGCCGATTTTTCAAGCCCCGCCCGCTTCAACTCCTCGAAATAGGCCTGGCCCGCGCGCGGTCTCGGCCCCCACGTCCCAAGAATCGTCAACTCTTCGGCGTCGAGCGCGATTAGCTTCGGGATCGATCGCGCGCCGTTCGTCA
>JAKOSS010000973.1 GCA_029777145.1 Acidobacteriota bacterium
AGCGGGAAATTGTAGAACGCCATATTGTTGATGTGCGCGCCCGAATCGGCGAATCCGAAGATGCCGTTCGGGTCGTTGTATAGAGGTTTGTAGCGGGTTGGGTCGTGATTTCCGATCGTCGTTTCCCAAAGGACTTTCTGGTCGAGATCGACGACAATGTCGAGAAACGCGTCGACCGGATGCTGCCCGCGCTCGTCGGCGAGTTGCCCGAACGATTTTCCGATCCAGCTCTTGTCCGGCGCGTCGACGACGTACGCGTCCCCAAAATCCTTCTGCCAGACCTTTGGCGCGAGTTTGCTGCGGTAATGCTTTTTGAAACGCGCTCTGTATTCGGGATCGCTCAGCGTTTCGTTCCGTTTTTTGAGATCGTTCGCCAGGTGCCGCGCCAACGCGCCGGTCGGGAATTCCTCGAAGATCACGAGGTCCATCCCGCGCGCGAAGACCCGGAACGGCACCGGAAACGTCTGCATCCGGAAATCGGCGCGGAACAGATTGTTGAAGGTCGAACTAAGGATGCTGATCAGCGATCGGATGTACGGGTCGCCCTTGAGGTCCATCATCGCCACGAGCGAGGTCTTCATCGGCCGGCGCCAGAAAAAGCCCGAGCTTTGCGCCAGATACCAAAACAGTGCGACGCGGTTGACGAGGTTCGGTACGCCCTGAAGATGCGCCCCGCGTCGCCGCGCGATCCGTGTCAGCGCGCTTCGTTCGGCTCCTTTCGCATACGCCGCCGGCAGAAGTTTTGACCAATGGCGGCCGTCCATCTTGTCCCACGGATTATGCTGCATCGAGATGCCGATGAATCCCGCGTCGAGCGCCTCTTCGAGCTTTGATCCCATGCCTCCGATCTCTTCGCGCGTCGGTCGTTCCGTCGCGCTCAGGCTGCGGTCGATACCCATGACGCTCGCGCGGATGTCGGAATGACCGATGAACGACGCGATGTTCGGTCCGAGGTTGAGGCTTTCGACGTGGTTGATCCATTCGCGCGGCGTCGACCAGCTTTTGCCGTCTTTGAGGAGTTCGAACAGAACGTCGCGCGGGAACGCTTCGACGCGCGTGAACATGTCGGCGCAGTCCTCGAAATCGGCGTAGACGAATGACAGCGAGCACCCGCCGACGATCGCCGTCGTCACGCCGTGCCGGACGGATTCGCCCAAGGATGGCGCGGCGAGCAGTTCGCCGTCGTAATGCGTGTGATTGTCGATGAACCCCGGCATCACCCATTTGCCGGAAGCGTCGAAAACACGCGCATCGGATGCTTCGATCGGAGATTCGGAAATTTCGGCTACTTTGCCGTCGCGCACGAGCACATCGCCCGTGACCGCCGGCCGGTCGTAGCCCGAAAATACTCGCCCGTTTTTGATGAGAAGGGTTTCCATGTCACTCGTTCGCCAGATTACGTCAAATTACCCGTTCGAACAATTCGGCGCAGATCACGCGGCAATGGTGCCCGGAAGATCGTTCGGTCGTGTGGTGATTAACACATTGCCCGCGAATCTTTGCGAATCGACGCAAAATAGGAAAACCGCCATCAGGATGTCTTTTTCAAAATGACCTTCAGTGTCGGACATCGGGGCGATCCGATCGAATTGTCGGCTGAGAGCATAACGATCAATTCGCGTTGATCGGCGAAGATTCGCGGGCAAAATCAAAATGCTTCGTCGGATCAAGCGTCCAAAAGCACAGCGCATTATGGCCGGCTGCCAATCCGAGATCCGAAATCCCCAGTCCCAAATGGAAAAGGCTCTCGAACGAGAGCCTTTCAAAAAATCGTGGTGGCCAGGGACGGAGTCGAACCGCCGACACGCGGATTTTCAGCCTTTGTGTGTGGATTTTTGTTTACAATGACTTGTCAATGTAATATACTGTGCTGGAATGGGTTAGCGGGACAGCGAAGGTCATTGAAAGACAAAAAAAGACACCAAAAGACAATCTGGGGAACGGTTTTGTTCCCCAGATTGTTCCCCAGGAGTATGGCGAAAATCAACATCGGCAAGAAGTATCGATCGGCGGGCATTTATACCAACGTATTTACGGAAGGGAAGAGCGGCAGGAAGAAGACGTACCGCGCCGTATTCGCACTTTGGGACGGGAAGAATTGGATCGTTGAATCGAAGCGGTCGGGATTAGTGACCAAAGCGGACGGCTGGGCTTGGATCGAGGAAAGACAGGAGGAGCACAAAAGGAAGGGCACGGCGGTTATGCTGGCGAAGGGCGGTTTTGCGGAATTCGTCGAAAACCATTACAAGCCCTATCTGAAAATGAAAGGGATAAAAACCCTCGACCAGGAATTTCAAAAGCTGGATACGATGACGGAGTTTTTCGGCGATGAACCCGTCAAGAACATCGACTATTTGCGTGTGATGGATTTCAAGGCTTGGATCCTTGCGAAACCCTACACGCGGCAGAAACGCACTGGAAAAACGGTCGAAACCGTCGAGCACGGAAGGACGGACGCGTCCGCTCACCGGTACCTCTCACGGTTGCGGCACCTTTTGAAATTCGCGATCAAAGCAAAGCAGCTTCATGCCTTACCTGCGTTCGATGATGCGATTATCGCTGACAATGAGAACCCAAAAGAAGTCAATATGACGTTCGCTGAGTTCATGCGTGTGTTGGACGCGTGCGATGTTGTTCCGAAAGGTGGCAGGGAAAACCGACGCAAGTGGCGTCTCCCCCTTATCGCCGCGTACACTCTGGGCTGTCGCGTGGGTGAACTCTGGGACATTTGGCGTCGCGACATTACAAGCCTCGACAGCGTGAACCGGACAGGCGTGATCAAAGTGACCAAGAATAAGATGGTGCGTGGCAAGATGAAACAAACGACAAAGAAGGTCACGATCACGACCTGGCTTTACGACGAAATGGAAGCTGTCGGTGTGTTCGACAAGCCGGACGATGAACGGCTGTTCATGTGGACGAAAGAGTATCGCCGCCCGGTCGTAAACGGCGAATACAGTCTTTACAAACTAGCAGGTGTGAATTCTGAAGCCACGTTCCACACTCTGCGGGCGGCAAGCGCGACAAACCGTGATGCATCCGGTCAAGACTTTGGTGCGTTGCAAGATGAACTAGGCCACGCTAAAGGCAGCACGATCACACGGAAGCATTATATTCGGCCAGACGACCGCCAGGTTATCGATGCATCCGCCAGTTACAACGAATACCTTGAACGCCTGCGATCGGAAAGCGTCTTGGATGCGGAGATCGTGAGCATTTCGTCTTAACCCCATGGAGGTAAGCCTGGTCGCGCACAAAATCGTCGCCCAACACGGTGGAGAATTGACTGCCGAAAATGCAGAGCGAGGGGCCCGTTTTCGAACTGATTCTCTACGACGCCGGGAAGCAGCTTTAATCGCGTTCAGCGATTTTTGCCGGGTCGGTGTGGAATAATCATACGATAATTTCAGATGCCTCAACCGCCGCACCTCCGACTGAACCGCCCCATCGTACCTCTCATTGTCTTCGTCCCGCCAGACATCGATTCGTTATGTAAACGCCGTATGTATCAATCATATGTCATTTCCTCGGAAGGAGTCAGTAGTGATCTCCTGGAGTTGGAGAATTCCTCCTAGGTAGATCCTTTTTTGTCCCTGCACTTTTGCACAAATGCATCAAGATTGTCGAGGTCCCTTTGGGCTTGGTTTGAATCGGGAGGCGTCGGATTATCGGCCGGGGCGGAATCGTGTACCCAGTTCGAACTAGCG
>JAKOSS010000974.1 GCA_029777145.1 Acidobacteriota bacterium
AACGCTTTCGCCGTGGCGGATCAATACGATTTTGTACATACGCTAGTAGACGGTAGTCGGTAGACAGTAGTTAGTAGTCGCTATCAACTTTCAACTATCAATTATCAACTATTAGGTTCAATTGCATCAACTAGTTCGGACCGACGAATTCGTTCGAAACATGGTTGAGCTCAGCGAGCGCTTCACCGACGAGGTAAAGCGAACCCGTAACGACGATCGTCGCATCACGGGGCGCGAGCCGCTCCGCCAAACGCAGCGCTTTCGCGACCGTCGGTGCCTTGTGCACATCGGACGCAAAGAGCCGGGCGCTCGAGGCAAGTTCAATTGTTTCCATCGACCGCTGATTGTTGGCCCGCGTCACGATCACGGTCCTGGCCAGCGGAAACAGATGGGACGCGATGCCTTCGAGTTCCTTATCGCGCATCGCGCCGAAAACCATGACGATCGGTCCGTTGATGTTGTCGGCGAGATACTTGCGAAGCGCCTCGGCGCCGTTTTCGTTGTGCGCGCCGTCAAGAAGGAAATTGCCGATCCGTTCGAGACGTCCGTGATGAACGGCCTTCTCGAGACCGCGCTCGACTGCGTCGGCCCCGATACCGAGCGCCTCGGCAAGAAGGATCGCGGTCTTTGCGTTCTCGATCTGATGAGCGCCGGACAGACCGAGTTCCGCGACCCGATATGTCCCGTGTTCGGACTGAAAACTGATGGCCCCCGTCCCGGTCTCGAACGACAATTCCGACGAAAGTCTCGGCACGACCCCGACCTGGAGGCATCGATCGAAGATCACCTCGAACGCTTCGTCGGGCTGGTCAGCGATGACGACCGTTTTTCCCGGACCGATGATCGCCGTCTTTTCCGACGCGATCCTTTCGATCGAATCGCCGAGGATTCGTTGATGATCGAACGCGATCCGCGTGATGGCGACGGTGTCGGCGTCCGCCGCGGTCGTCGCGTCAAAACGTCCGCCGAGTCCGGTTTCAAGGATCGCGAGTTCGACTCTGAATTCGGCAAAGGCCAACAGGGCGATCGCCGTCACCTGCTCGAAAAATGTCGGGACGGAATCCAGTGTTCCCGATGCCACCATCGCTTCCGATGTTTCGCGGACCCGCGTCGCGAGCTGTGCGAACGCGGTTTCGGAGATCGGCTCGCCGTCGACGCGAACGCGTTCCCTCACGGTGACCAAGTGCGGAGATGTCGTGGCGCCGACCTGCATTCCGGCTTCCCTACAGATCGATTCGAGAAACGCGACCGTCGATCCCTTGCCGTTTGTCCCGGCGATCTGCACCTTCGGATATTTGGTTTGTGGATCGCCGAGTTCGGCGAGGAGAAGACGAATACTCTCAAGCCCGAGTTTCATCGCGAGAACCTCGTTCCCAAGTCCGTAAAGGTATTTGACCGACTCCTCGAAATTCATTTATGGTGAGTGTAAATTACGCCAGGCAAAAGCCCAAAACCATTGGTTAGCACGAATCATGATCAATCGATTGTCAGCGACCGAGATCGTCGCGAAAATTAAGGCAGGCGAACTGACGAGCCGCGAGGTCACCGAGCATTTCATTGCGCGGATCGAGGAAGTCAACCCG
>JAKOSS010000975.1 GCA_029777145.1 Acidobacteriota bacterium
CCTAACGACAAGTGGTAATCGATCAGATCGCTTCCGGCAAAACCAAGCGAACAAAGTCTCCGCCCCAGTTTCACTTCTTTCGGATTACCGAGGGCGAGTGGCGTGAATCGTCCGTTCGCTCCGTCGTATTCGAGCAGGGCGATGTCTTTCCCGCCGATGTTCCGCTCTGCCACCGACAGCGGGATCCGATCGCCGTCGAACGATCCGATCGACGCGGTGATGGTTCTGATCTTCGCGCCGTTTTCAACATCGAGAACATGGTCCGCGGTGATCACGTAGCCTTCGGCGGAAATAAAAAAACCGGTTCCGTGAGCGACGCCGATCGCTCCGGTCTCTTGATTTTGGGACTCGACCGAAATACTGATGACGCCACTCCGGCTCAATTCAGGAAGATCCGAACAATCCTGAGCGTTAATAGATGCGGAAAGCGCGGCGATCGCAAAAAGCAACGGCAAGAAACTCTTCAGCGTGTTCATTGAATTCTCCTCAGAACTTATTTATGAATTTGTTTGAATTTGAGACAGGCGTTTTGGGGCGGCCGTAAACCTTCTGAACCCCGACAATATCCAACTCGCTCAAGACCCCGTTGCTGTATGACGAACCGTTGCAATAGTTCATCACCGATTTCGGATCGTACGGGGTCAGCAGCAGTGGGCCGTCGCTTCCCTGCCTCAATTCCTGGCATTCACCGGGAGCATCCGCGCGGTTCTGTTCGTGTGCAAAGCCGAGCGCATGCCCAAACTCGTGAACCGCGATCGACCTGATACAGAACGAGCGGGTCTCTTCGGACTGCCGACACGCTTCGCTCCAGTTGGCAAAGGTAAAGTTGAGCACCATTCCGTTGATCTTTTTGTCGAGACGGTTTCCCAGCCCTTTCGTATGCGGTCCCGAATCTTCGATCAGGATTCTGATCCCGGCATTCGCCGCCGCGCATTTTTGCCAACCTGTGAAATTCAACGCCGAGTATTTTTGCCAACTTGCAGCGACCGCGTCCTTGACGAGTTTCATTTGCGGCCGGGAGTCGTCCGAGGGGTTCTCCCAACAGACCGGGATCCCGGCTGCATATAGCTGCCCGGGACCGACGTCCCATTTGGCTAGCGCATCGAACGAAAGATGCAGTTCAATGTCCGACTTCACTTGTGAATATGCCGTACCTATCAGTGATCCGAAGACAGTGGCGACGACGAGAACCCGAAAAAGCAATTTCCCCTTCATGTCATATCTCCAATTAAAAGCTATCGGGGTTTCGTTCGGACGGAAGTTGGACATCGCTCCGCCGACGATCCCGACGCAACATGAATAATGCCGTCCACGCGAAATAAATAACATTTCAATTGCGAGCTCGCTTTGGATTCTTTCGACTTGGGGCTATCTGTCGGAGTTTGATTGGGGTTACGCTTGCTTATATGGAAATATCTCGTATGATTCGATTCGAGTCTAGCGTGAAAGACATTTCGCGTCGACAACTACGCGCGAATTGAAAGGGATTCATTGGTCTTGGGTGTTGATTATCGGTTTTTGAATCGATGATCCCTAAACGGACCGTTCGGATTGGAGACTTGAAGCCAGAAGAAGTGCATACTACGCAATTTCAGCCGATCGCTCGAGAAATTCGTCCGAGGCCCTTCGTGACTCTTCGTGTCACTTCGAAGATGCCCCCCGAAACTATCAGTTCACTGCTCACGGCTCACGGCTCATCGCTCACCACTCTTGACAGTCAACCGCGTCGAACCTAGATTCAAGGCATGAAATACG
>JAKOSS010000976.1 GCA_029777145.1 Acidobacteriota bacterium
GTTATCAGACGCGATGAATGCGCCTGATTGTTCCCCGCCGACGATCCGCATGCAAAGGCGCAGCGGTTCGTCCATCTGGCCCGTTTCCTGCGCCGCCGCCGCCGGCGCCCAGATCGCGCAGACGGCAAAGACCGCGGCCAGCAGGCGCGGAAAGAATCGTCGATCAGCCGTGGCGATTTTCATTGCCGAAAGTTTGTTGATGCGGGCAATATGGCGGAAAGTTTGCTAGAATCTCGGTACACGTTTAGACGTTAGAGAATTTTTTTTAGGAGAACGACCTTATGTCATTCAACAAGATCATCATTGTCGGAAATCTCGGACGCGATCCGGAACTCCGATATACGCCTCAAGGCGACGCGGTATGCAACTTTTCCGTCGCCGTCAACGAAAAGAAACGCGATAAGGCCGGCGAACTCCAGGACACCACCACCTGGTTTCGCGTCACGCTCTGGCGCCGTCAGGCCGAGAACGCGGCAAAATACCTCACCAAGGGAAGTGCGATCTATATCGAGGGCCGCCTGCACCTCGAGGAATGGACCGACCGCGACGGCAAGAACAGGTACACGCTCGAGGTGACCGGAACGGACATGCAGTTCATCGGTACCCGCGGAGCCGACGCCGATTCTCCGGCCGAGGCGGCCTATTCGGGCGGTGCGGCCAGTTCGCCGGCACCCGCGCCGGTGCCGTCCGGCGGCGGAAACGACGACGACATCCCGTTCTGACGCGGATGCCCGCACGATTCGGAAAAGGCCCGGTGACAGTCCGGGCCTTTTTCTATTCCACCCAACGCCCCATCGCCCTGAATTTGTCGTAGCGCGCGCGGACAAGCTGCTCCGGATCCGTCTGCGTCAGATCGGAGAGTTCCTTGATCAGAAGTTCGCGCAGGGCGTCGAACCGCTCGTCCGGCGCACCCTCTTCGGGCATTTCCCAGCTGCCCCCGCCGAAATCCTCGCGGACGACGCCGTCGATGATCCCAAGTTTCTTCAAATCGTCGGCCGTCAGCCGGAGTCCGGCGGCGGCCGTCGGAGCCTTCGCCGCGTCCTTCCAAAGGATCGCCGCGCAGCCTTCGGGCGTGATCACCGAATAGACCGCGTTCTCGAGCATCAGGACGCGGTCGCCGACGCCGATCGCCAGCGCCCCGCCCGAGCCGCCCTCGCCGAGCACGACGACGATCACCGGCACGCGCAGCGCCGCCATCTCGCGCAGATTGTAGGCGATCGCTTCCGCCTGTCCGCGTTCCTCCGCGTCGATCCCCGGATATGCGCCGGGCGTGTCGACGAACGTGATCACCGGCCGCCCGAACTTTTCGGCGAGTTTCATCAGCCGCAGCGCCTTGCGATATCCCTCCGGCTTCGGCATCGCGAAATTCCGGAATCGCCGCTGGTTCATGTCGCGGCCCTTCTGCTGGCCGGCGATCGCCACCTCGAAGCGGCCGATCTTCGCAAACCCGCAGACCATTGCCGGATCGTCGGCATACCGGCGATCGCCGTGGATCTCGACGAAATCGTCGAAGACCGCCGCGAGCAGGTCGTTCGTGTACGGGCGCTTCGGGTTCCGGGCTTCCTGGACCCGCGCGTACGCGCCCTCTTCGCGTTCACCTAAAGTTTCCATGAGACTTTGCATCCCTCGTTCAGCAGTTCGGATTCGAGCCGGCCCGAGCCGCGGATCCGCAGCGGTTCGGCGTGGACCGTGACGATCTGTCCCGCACCGTCCGGTATATCTAGAAAGACGTCGCACTGACCCTGGTCGCGGCTCAGCAGCGACAGCAGCCGGTCGACGTACGCGCCGTCCGAAACGTTGCCGGGCAGCGACACGACGACGCTCCGCGCGGCCTGCGGGACGGCGTCGCCGAGCAGTTTCGCGTTCTCGACGATGACCGTCGTGTCGGGGCCTTCGGCGGATTCGACGCGGGCTTCGATAACAAGTATCTCATCATCGCGGATCAACGCCGAACAGCGCGCATAGCTTTCCGCCCAGACGAGACATTTGACGCCGCCGGACCGGTCATCGAGCCGGAAGATGCAGAACCTGTTGCCTTTGCGGCTTTGCTTGACCTGGACGCCGGAGACGATCCCGGCGAGCGTCACCTGCTGGCCGGCAAAGAGTTCTCCGCCGTCGGCGAGATCCGTGATCCCCAGTTCCTCGAGGCTCGTCCGGAAATCATCGAGTGGGTGTGTCGAGAGATAGAACCCGACGGCCGCCTTCTCGAGCCGCGAAAGTTCTGCCGTCGTCCATGCTTCGGCCTCGGGGACGATGTCTTTCCAATCCGCCTGAAAACCGCCGGAAGCGTCGCCGAACAGGGCATTTTGGCCCTTCATCCGGTCGTTCGCCAGCGCCTGCCCGTGCGCGAGCACCTTCTCGATGCCGCCGAAGATCCGCGCCCGCCACCGCGTCGGTGCGAGGTCCGACGGTTTGAGCGAGTCGAACGCGCCCGCCGTCACGAGGCTTTCCATTGCCTTGCGGTTGACGGCACCGGCCTCGACGCGTTCGACAAAATCGAGGATCGACGCGAATCGCGTCGCGCCGCGGGCTTCGATGATCGAGGCGACGCTTGCCGATCCGATCCCCTTGATCGCCGTCAGCCCGAACCGGACCGCGCCCTCGAGCGGCGTAAATCCCTCGTCGCTCTCGTTGATGTCCGGCGGCAGCAGTTCGAGCCCGGCGGCCCGCAGTTCCTTCGAATACTTGTAGACCTTGGCGCTGTCCTGTGCTTCATGTGAAAGCACGCTTGCATAAAAATAAGCGGGATAATGCGCTTTAAGATAAGCAGTCTGGAAAGCAAGGTAAGCGTAGGCGACGCTGTGGCTCCGGTTGAAGCCGTAATCGGCGAATTGCGCCATCAGATTGAAGATCGCCGCCGCCTTTTCCTCGGGAACGCCGTTAAGCACCGCGCCGGAGACGAACTTCTCCTCGTGCTGCGCCATTTCCTCGCGCTTCTTCTTGCCCATCGCGCGCCGCATCATGTCCGCCTCGCCGAGCGAATAGCCGGCCAACTTTTGGGCGAGCTGCATGATCTGCTCCTGATAGACAAGGATCCCGAACGTGTTCCTGAGGATCTCTTCCATCGAATCGACGATGTACTCGACGCGCTTTTCGCCGCGGTGGCGGGCGATGAAATCATCGACCATGCCGCCGTCGAGCGGGCCCGGCCGGTAGAGCGCGTTAAGCGCCGCCAGATCCTCGAGTTCCTTCGGTTTTAAGCGGCGGCAGATCTCCTGCATGCCGGACGATTCGAACTGGAAGATCGCCTCGGTCCGCCCCTCCGCGAAAAGCGCCATCGTCGGCGGGTCGTCGAGCGGCACCGTGCTCCAGTCGATCTCGACCCCGCGCTTTGCTTTAAGATTCTTTAAGCAGTCATTAATCACCGTCAGGGTCGTCAGGGCGAGGAAGTCCATCTTAAGCATCCCGACGGCCTCGAGATCGCCCATCGTGTACTGGCTCGTGAGTTCCGCCTTTGCCGAGCCGGCGACCGGCACGATCTCGTGGAGCGGTTTCGGCGAAATGACGACGCCGGCGGCATGGACCGACGTGTGGCGCGAACAACCCTCGAGAACCCGCGCGAGCGCGACCAGCTCGCGGACCTGTTCGTTCGTCTCGATCAATGACTTGAGCTCGGGGACCTGTTCGAGCGCCTGCGAGATCGAGACGTTGCGTCCGCGCACCGGCGGCGGAATCAGTTTCGCGACGCGTTCGACGTCGCCGTACGGCATGTTGAGCGCGCGCCCGACGTCCTTGATCGCGGCCTTCGACGCCATCGTCCCGAAAGTGATGATCTGGCAGACCGATTCCCGGCCGTAGAACTCGGTGACGTGGTTGATGACGTCGCCGCGTCCGCGGACGCAGAAATCGATGTCGATGTCGGGCATCGAAATGCGTTCCGGGTTGAGGAATCGCTCGAACAGAAGGTCGTACTGCAGTGGGTCTACGTCGGTGATGCCGAGCGAGTACGCGACGAGCGATCCGGCGGCCGAACCGCGTCCCGGCCCGACCGGGATCGAGCGTTTCTTGGCGTACTCGATGAACTCCCAGACGATCAGGAAATACCCCGGAAACCCCATCTTGCGGATCATCCCGATCTCGGTGTCGAGCCGGGCGTCGTAGTCCGCGAGTGGATACTTCAGCGTTCCGAGCGCGAGCATCGGCTCCCAGACCGTCGACCGCCGGTGTTCGAAGCCCTCGCGCACGACCTTCTCGAAATACTCGTCGGTCGTCGTGCAGCCCGACTCGGCCGGGATCGGGTAGTTCGGGAGCGTCAAACTGTCGCCGAGCGGGAGTTCGAACGTGCAGCGGTCGGCGATCGCCAGCGTGTTGCGGAGCGCTTCCGGATAATCGCGGCCGAGCGCCTGCCACATCTCGGCGGCCGAGCGGACATAGTACTTCGTGCTTCCGAGCCGCGTGCGGGTCGTCTCGGCCATCGTCCGCCCCTCGCCGATGCAGAGCAGCACCTCGTGGGCGCGCGCGTCCTCCTCGTTGAGATAATAGGCGTCGTTGGTCGCGACGAGCGCGACGCCGGTCTCGTCGGCAAGTTCGGCGAGCTCCCGGTTCATCGCGCCTTCGGACTCGATCCCGTGATCCTGGATCTCGATGAAGAAATTCTCGGGCCCGAACGTGTCGCGGAAGAAACGGGCCGTCTCCGCCGCCCGCGCGCGGTTGCCGGTGGCGAGATAATGGTTGAGCGCGCCGTGTTCGCCGCCCGAGAGCGCGATCAGTCCGCCGGACCGCTCGGCGAGGATCTCCGTGTCGATCCGCGGCCGGTGATGGAAAC
>JAKOSS010000977.1 GCA_029777145.1 Acidobacteriota bacterium
TCGGCTCGTAAACGACTTCCTGCGGGATGACCTTGAGACTCATCTGGAGTTGGTCGATGGCCTTCGTCATTTCCTTGCGGTCTTCGATCCGAGCTTCGGCGCGAAGATCGGCGCTCGCCATCTCCCATTCCTTTCGCAGCACCTTGAGGATCCGCAGCGCGGCCGGCGAGAGTCGTTCCTTCTCTACTTTTTTCGGGATTCCCCAGATGGCGTTGAAATGCGGGACGAGTCGCGGTGCGACGAACATCGAGCGGCCTTTGACGAGCTTCGAGTAAAATATTTTCCCGCGCTGCATGACCTCATCCTTGAGCACCCACGCGAGACTCGTTTCGTGATCTTTCTGGACGTTGCGCGGCGTGTGGACGTCACGTCGTCCGCAAACCGCGACATAAACGCTCGGAAGATTCGTCCGCGAATCGGTGAGCCCAAGACAAAAGCCGACGTCCTCGACAAGCCGCTCAACCTGCTCGGCGGTCTCGATCTTCAGGACCTCCTCGCGCCGCCACTTTTTGTCGCGGTAAAGCTCGGCATCCTCCGGGAGCGATTTCATGGGGATACGATAGCACGGGATTTGCGAATGTCGATTTGCGATTTGCGATCTCGTAATCCTTTGATCTTCGAACTTCGATCTTTGATCTTTGATGTGCCGATAGAGTTGAGGTTCGGCTAATCCACGCTTACAGAATCACGAAACCCAAAGATCGACAGACGAAGATCAAAGTTCAAGAACGAAGATCAAAGATCGCAAATCGCAAATCGCAAATCGCAAATCGCAAGTGGCTCACTGCTTACTGACTTGGTGCCGACGACTGGACGGTGATCAGCGATCCTTTATTGATCTCGAGGTCGTCCTTGCCCTGGACGACGACCGAACCGGCGCCCGCGCTGCCGCCGATGATCGCGCCGATCGCCGCGCCCTTTCCGCCGCCGAGGATCGCCCCGATCAACGCTCCGGCGCCTGCGCCGATGCCGCCACGCTTGGCGGTTTCCTTGGTCTGGCTGTCGCCGCGCGCCGCGCCTTCGGTATCAACCTTGATCGTCTTTCCGTCGACGCCGGTGATCGATTGCAGGAAGCCCGCGAAATCATACGTTTCGCCGCTTCGCAGCGTGATCTTTTCGAAGTTGAGCGTGATCTGCGACCGTCCGCTGACCTTGCCGGAACGATTGACGCCGGTGATGTAGCCCTCGATCACCGCGCCCCGGAAATCGTCCGGTGATTGGACCGTCATCCGGAACCGGTCGTTGTTCTGCGAGATCTTCGTCGTCAGGTCGTTCTCGAGCACGCCCGTAACCATCGTGCCGTTCGGGACGATGAAGTTGCCGTTGCGGACGTTGCGCGTCGTCGGCGTGTTCGAAGTCGTGTTGCGGTTCGAGTTCGGGACGTCCGTCGGGTCATTCGTCGAATAGACCTGGCTGTCTGAATTGTCGGTCTCGGTAACGTCCGTGTTGCTGACGTTCGTCGAATCGGGGTCGGTGTCGATGCCGAGCCGCGCCACCGAATCTGTCTTGGTGTAGAAACTGTCCGCGAAAACAGTCTGGTTGAGATATCCGGTCGTCACTCGACGCGTGACCTTCAGCGACTGTCCGCCGTCTTCAACGTCAAAGATGATCGTGTAGTCGCTCTCACCGCCGATGCTCGAGACCGTCAGCTGATTGTTTGCCATCAGCGCGCGAACGCTGATCGTCTTTCCGTTCGAGTTCTCGGTGCGTGTTCGGCCGTCGGCGCTGAAAGTCACCGCGGAGGCGTTGCTCGATGCGAGCGTCACCTGATTGCCGCGGACCTCGATCGCGAGCTGTTCAGGAGCGTTCAGTTTTTCCTCGAGATCGCGCCGGTCGGAATCCGAAAGATTCGCATTCGAGACGACGTCGATGTTCTGGTCGGTGCGGTTCGAATCGAGACGATACGTGCCGGTTAACGAACTGTTTGACCGTGACACCGACCGATACGTCGTATTTCCGCCGCTGTTCCAGTTCCAGCTCACCGAGTAATTCGAAGCGAGCCGATCGAGCAGAGTCCGGACCTCGGTCCAGTCTTTCTGCACCGTGTTGTTGACCTTGTTCGACTTCAGAAAATCCGAAACGACCTTGGCGGTATTCAGAACGTCGAGCACGTCGTCGGCGTTCTCGCGTTGCGCATTGAAGTTCGATTCGAAGGACTTGATCTGCCGGCCGAGTTCGACCACGTCGTTCTCGGCGGAGTCGTTGCCGGCCGAATTGCGGAGTCCGTAGCGAAGACTGTAGCGAAGGTCATCGACCTTCGAATTCAGGCTTCTCAGGATCGTGTGGACGTCTCGTTGATTCGGCGTCTTCTGCGCAAAAGATTCCGACGCCAAGCCGGCGACGGCCACAACAATCGTCAGTGAAAACGTCAGCGCTTTCATGAATTTCATCATTTTTGTTTGCTCCTCTCGCGAGAAATCGTGAACCGCACGCCCGCGCACCTGGTTTGAAGCAGATTGCGTGCCAAAACGTTGTCAGCGATTCCGGATGCGATTCGGTGTCGAAAAACTTATAATTGATTACGCAAGAAGTACCTTATTTCACGTTCAAATTCCGGAGAGCATTACGATGCCCGACAATGATATCAAAGCTACCGTCCACTGGGCCGGCGAAGAAATGTTCGTCGCCACGTCGCCCAGCGGACATTCGATAACTGTTGACACCAAAGCGGAAAACAAGACCGCGCCGTCGCCGGTCGAGTTGTTGATGATCGCCGTCGCCGGCTGTACCGCGGCCGATGTGATCTCGATCCTGCTGAAGAAACGCCAGATCGTCAGCGACTACAAGGTCGTGATCTCGGGCGATCGGATGGACGATCATCCGCGGTATTTCACGAAGTTCCGAGTCCACCATATCGTGTACGGAACGGACGTTTCGGAGCAGGCCGTCGAGCGGTCGATCGAGCTGTCGGACACGAAATATTGTTCGGTAGCGGCGACCGTCCGGCCGACCGCCGAGATAGAGACGACGTTTGAGATCGTCGAATCAAGCTGAATATGAAAAAGATCGCAATCTTGCTGTTCGTAATTCTGGTTTCCGCCCCCGTTTTCGGCCAGATCCTTGATGAGAAGGCATTCGCGAAGCAGGGTTGGGATAAGTTCGATTTTGCGAAGAAGAAAGTGACGAGGGCGCAGCTCGCCAAGCTCGAGTACAGCCCGGACGAAAACATCGACGAGATCGCGATCGTCCGCGGAATCGTTTTCGGCAAGCGCGGCCGGATCTTCGTCGAGCGTTCGATCCAGAACTATCTCGAGAAACAGCGCTGGTACAAACCGAACGCAAGCTTTAAGAATTCGATGCTCTCGGTCACCGAGCGCGCGAACCTCGACGTCATCCGCGGGTTCGAGGCGGAGCGGCACGAGGACGTTCAGCCGGGCGATTTGCGCTGGTGGAAGAACCGCGAGATTCCGTCGGACAAGCTCTATGCGATGACCGAGGCGGATTGGGAAGTGATGCTCGCCGAGATCGAGGCGATCCACGGCAAGACGTTCCCGAACCGCGAGTGGCTCCAGAAGTATTTCGACGATCGTTATTGGTATAAGCGAAATGCGAAGTACTCGCCGTCGGTGCTGAACGAGTTCGAACGGAAGAATCTCGCGGCCATCAGCAAAAAGATGGAGGAGATGCACCGGACGGCGGTCTCGGTCGGCGACATGGACAAGTTTCAATCGGTCCCGCTGACCCGCGAACTGCTCAAGGGCGTGACGCTCAACGATCTGCGGCTGATGCGTTTCGAGTTCTACGCGCGGCGCGGCCGGGCATACAAGACGCCGGGATTTCTGGCGGTCTTCGAATGGCGCGACTGGTACCGTCCGCTCAAGAACCAGAAGCTCGTTAAGCTCGGGAAGATCGAGGAGCAGAACGTCAAGCTTCTGGAAACGCTCGAAACCGAGACCCGCGAGCGCCTCTCGCAGAACGAGATCACGGAAGACGATCTGAACGGATTGTTTATCGAGGATCTCCGCGTTTTGCGGAATGAGATCTATGCCCGTCACGGCCGCGTCTTCAAGGATGCGGAACTTCAGAAATACTTCGAATCGCAGTCGTGGTACAAATCCGATCCGGAGTTTACCGACGACAAACTGAGCGAACTCGAGTTTAGGAACATCACGACGATCAAACAGGCCGAGGAGGTGTCTCTCAGCAAGTTCGTCAAGGTCGAGGGCTGATAAGGCGTTACCGGTCTTCGCGTGACGAAGACGATTACGAGTAGAGAGTAGACAGTAGACAGGAGGCAGTAGGCCTTGGTCGGTAGGGAATCGACGGAAATCTTCAAGATCAGAAAGAGGCAACTGGCTACCGGATGGTCATGCGATCGTTCCGACGCCAACCGCCTACCGCCTACTGCCTGCCGTCTACCGTCTACCGTCTGGCCTTTGCACTGACGGTACAAATCGTCGAAAATTAACGTCGGATGAAATCGACTCTGGCTCCGGAAGAAATCGAGCTCAACAAAAAGAAAAAGGTCCTCGACCGGTTGAAGGACAAACTCGCCGACGCCGAAGAGGAGATGGCGGACCTGCGTGCGGATCTTGATCTTTTTGAGGGGCGCTACAAGATCGAGGTCGCGCGTTACTATCACGAACTCGACGAGATCGAAGCGGACATCGCCGAAGAGGAGGCGAAGCTCGTTCCGGACGACGAGGAGATCAAGAAGCGCGCGGAAGAGCTGCGGCGGCGAGCGGAAGAATCGGCCTTCGATGAATCAGAGGCGAACTGCGGCCAAAAGTGGCGGCCGACCGTCGAAGCGAAGAAGGCATATCACAACCTTGCGCGGATCATCCATCCCGATCTCGCGCTCGACGCGCAGGAAAAGGAACGGCGTCACGAATTGATGGCCAAACTCAATGAGGCGTACTCGGCCGGCGATCAGAAGCGGCTGAACAAGCTCGTCGAGGATTTCCGCGATTCGCCGGATCTCGTCAAAGGCGACACGCCGGGCGATGAACTCGTCCGCGCGATCCGCCAGATCTACCAGATCAACAAGCGACTCGTCGAGCTCCGTTCCGAGAAGGAAGTCGCGGAACTTTCGGAACTCTACGTCCTGCAGCAACGCGCGGACGCCGAGATGCGCGAGGGGCGAGATCTGCTCAAGCAAATGGCGGAGCGCACGAAGACGTTCATCCGAAAATCCCAGCGGCGGCTCGAAAATCTGAGAAATCTGAACGTCGCACAGGAAGAATATGTCCGCGAACGCTACGGCATGGACATTTCCGAGTTCCGCGAACAGAAGTAAGAATTTTGCCCGCGAATTCCCTCGATACGAGCGCGAATCAGGCGGGTTGACGATTTACAAAAATCACCGTTCGATCACGCTAGTCGCAGGTTGAACGAATCGAACGGAATTCATAAAACAAATGCAAAACGACCCCCAGATCGAACGGGAAAATGTGAATCGCTTCTTGTGCCCGAACTGCGGCGCGAACATGGTTTTTGACGCGGCGCTCGGCAAGCTCGCGTGTCCGTACTGCGAGCACGCGCAGGAGATCGTGGCCGACGGCTCGGTCGACGAACGCGATTACCTCGATTTTCTACGGCGTGGAGCGCAGAACTTGCAGCCGATGGCGCAGAATGCGATGCAGGTCAACTGCGACAGTTGCGGTGCGATCGTCAATTTCACGCCTCCCGAAACGGCGACGACTTGTGCATTTTGCGGCGGGAAGATCGTCGCGCAGCCGAAAGCCGCCGATCCGTTGGTCGCTCCCGAAGGCGTTCTGCCGTTTTCGGTTCCGCCGCCGCAGGCGGTTTCGAACTTTAACAAATGGATCGGATCGCTCTGGTTCGCGCCGTCGGCGCTCAAGACGATGGCTTCGGCCGACAAACTTGTCAGCATTTACATCCCGTATTGGACGTATGATTCGTCGACGACGAGCGATTACAACGGCGAACGCGGCGATTATTACTACGAAACCGAATGGTACGAAGAAAACGGTGAACAGAAATCGAGGGAAGTCCGGCAAACGCGTTGGTCGTATGCGAGCGGACGAGTCGCGCGCAGCTTCGACGATGTTCTGATCCCGGCGACGGTCTCGCTCTCGGAGAAGTATCTCCGCCGGCTCGAACCGTGGGATCTTGAATCCCTGAAGTCGTACGAACCGGCGTTTTTGTCGGGGCACAAGGCGCAGACGTATCAGGTCGCGCTCGATCAGGGATTCGAGAAGTTCAAGGCGATCGCCGACGGCGTGATCCGCGACGACGTCCGCCGGGACATTGGCGGCGACGAGCAGCGCGTCTCGAATGTCTCGACATCCTATGACGCGATCACGTTCAAGCACCTGCTGTTGCCGATCTACGCCGGCGCGTACCGTTTCAACGGCAAAGTATTCCAGATCGTCGTCAACGGCCGGACCGGCGAGGTCCAGGGCGAACGCCCGTACAGCTGGCTGAAGATCGGCTGCCTCGTGTTCTTCATTTTGGGTGTGATTTTGTTCCTCGTGATGTTGATCGCGTTGCTGAAAGGCTGAGGGAGGGGATATTTGCGATTTTCGATTTTCGATTTGCGATTGCCTGAGAATAATCGTCTGACCACTGACCACTGACCACTGACCACTGACCACTGACCACTGACCACCGACCCAAAAACACAAAAACCCGGCGTAAATCTCTTTCAAGACTCACGTCCGAGCGTTCCTTAGTCGTCCTAATGCCCTTAGTTTTACCGCATCGATTCGCTAATGTCAACAACAATTAAAGTTAAACTTTAACTTTTTGTGTTAAACGCTGTTATTTATTGGGTCCTGAGACTCGAGCGTAAGCGTCCCGCTTGCCTGAGCGCGCAGCGCGAGCGATATTTTTGAATCCAAAATCGTGCACCTGCGGCGTCCGCGACGGCGTTCCACGCCGTTTGCAAGCGGGACGCTTGCGCTCCAGTCCCAATCACCCAAGGCTTGTGCCAAGCAGCCATTGTCCGCCGTCGACGACGAGCGTCACGCCGTTGATGTAACTCGCGGCGTCCGATGCCAGGAATAGCGCCGCGTTCTCGATGTCCGCTATCCGGCCGAAACGCTGCAGCGGTATGCGTTTCGTGAGTTTGTCTTTGAGTTCCGGAGGCAGTAGGCGTTTCATTCCTTCGGTGTCCTCGATCGGGCCCGGCGCGATCCCGTTGACGCGGATGCCGTAGTGTCCCCATTCGACCGAAAGATTGCGCGTGATCGCGTCGACGCCCGCTTTCGCGGCCGAAACGTGGATCTGCATCGGCGTCGCGAGGTAATGGAGCGTCGCCGAGATGTTCAGGATCTGGCCCTGCGATTTCTTGAGTTCTTCGAAAGATGCCCGGCAGACGTTGAACGTGCCCTTGGTGTCGATGTCGACGACCGTTCCGAAGCCGTTCGCCGAGAGTTCGTTCGCCTTGCAGAGGAAATTCCCGGCCGCGCCGTTGACGACGATGTCGATCCCGCCGTAATGCGCCGCGGCGGCGCTGATCGCGTTCTCGACCGCGGCATAATCGCGCACGTCGGCGACGACCGTGAAGCATTCTCCGCCGTTTGCTTCGACGAGGGATTTCATCGCGTCGAGGTTCTCCTGTTTGCGCGACGTGATCGCAAGCCGCGCGCCCGCTTCGGCGAACGCCCGTGCGACTCCGCCCGTGATGCCCGTTCCGCCGCCAGTTACAAACGCCGTCTTACCTTGTAAAATGTTATCCGCGAATACTTTGCTCATAGGGATAAGGTAAAAAGGAAAAGGTAAAAAGGCAAAAAGTAAAAAGTACAAAGTAAAAAGGGACAGCGTGAGATCAATCTTCAAAGTTTGGAGGAGAGGCGGAATAGCTATCGTGTCAGGGTCGAGCATTGCTTCGACTAGGTCACTTTTTTACTTTTTACTTTTCACTTTCTGCTTCTTCGCCGCTTGCAGTTCTCCGCCGACTGACATGCGTTCCCTCGTTCCGGCGGAGACGCTTGTCTATCTCGAAACGAACGACCTCGGCAAACTTCTCAAATCGCTTCAGGACAACAAGGTTTTCGATCAGGCGATGAGTTCCAAGACCGATTTTTCGGCACTCA
>JAKOSS010000978.1 GCA_029777145.1 Acidobacteriota bacterium
ATCCAAAATCCAAAATCCAAAATCTAAAATCCAAAATCAAGAGATGCAGCTAGCCCGGGTCATCGGAAACGTTGTTTCGACCGTGAAGAATGAATCACTTCACGGTCGCAAGTTTTTGATCGTCCAGACGCTCGACGCGGACCTGAAACCGAAAGGGAAGCCGATGGTCGCGCTCGACGCGGTCGGAGCCGGCGTCGGCGAGCTTGTTTTCTGGTGCCGCGGCAAAGAGGCGAGTTTTCCTTTCAAGCGCGACGAAACGCCGACGGACTGCACGATTGTCGGGATCGTCGATTCGGATGCGCACGTCCATAACGGAGATCGCTGATCTCCGTATTCCAGGGGCCTGCGGCCGATTCCAGAATTCCATATTCCAAGGAATTGTGGTTTGGAGGCTTTTCACTGGAATCTTGAAATAAGCAGCATTCTTTTGGAATCATGGAATCGGCCGAAGGCCGTTGGAATTTGAAATGCTCCTCGCTCGTGTCATCGGAAACGTCGTCTCGACGCACAAGAATCAGCGCTATGAAGGCGCACGGATCATGTTGTGCCGGCAGATCACGCCCGAGGGCGAGGATATGGACTATACCTGTCTCGCGCTGGATTCGGTCGATTCCGGTGAAGGCGACATCGTCGTGATCGCTCAGGAAGGTTGGTCCGCATCGACCGCTTCGACCGGAAAAGCGGGCGCGGCGATCGATTCCGCGATCGTCGGAGTCGTCGATTATATCGAACTCTTATAACAGATCTTGAACGATACGGAACGCGAAAACCTGGCGAAGAAGATCGCCGCGCTGATG
The DNA here is from genome assembly GCA_029777145.1 of Acidobacteriota bacterium. Next base: position 798 of record JAKOSS010000978.1, read on the forward strand.
AATTCCGGCGCGACGGACGATCTGCGCTCGACGCTCGATTCGATCAGCCGCCGGCTCGACGCGCTCGAATCAAAATCCCACGATCCGAAATCCCAAATCCCAAATCCCCAATCCCAAATCCCAAATCCCCAATCCCAAATCCCGAATCCCACATCCAATCATCCCAGTCTTCAGCGATTCACTTCGCTCGGCGAGATCGCCGACGTCATCCTCGAACGCATCAACAATCAGAAAGAATGCCCGTACGAACCCGCCGGAAAGCCGTGCGACAACTGCTCGATGTGCAGCTCAAGAGGATTTTAGATTTTTGATTTTAGATTTTGGATTGATTGCTCCAAACCTCCTGCGAATTCAACCCGACCCTGCGTTGGAACGATCTAGCCGCAGATGACGCGGATTGCGCGGATAGAGTGATCAGAGATCCGAGAATTCCTGCGCCGATCGGGGCAACAGTTATGCCGATCACGAGTTGATTGCCTCCGTCTGACAAAAAAGTTTCAACTTCTGTCTTTTCTGTACTTTCGCTGACACAGTATTGGCGTAACAGCGGTCGGACTTGATATCCGGACCTGCGAACCCAGACAGTTTTATCCCCGTGTTGAAGTTCAATTCAATATGGCCGAATCGTCTTACGTTCTGACCTGACCGTTACGTTTTCCAAGAAAAACAAATCAGGAGAATTCAAAATGTCATTTCAGATTTCTGCATCTGCAGGTTCGGTCGGCCGATCGTGTGCCGCACTTCTTCGGGCAAGCCTTCCGAAAATCGTTGTCTTGATCGCGATGATCGCCGCGTCGGCGATTGCGTCGTTAGCGCAAAACGCCAATGTTTACGGACAACTCGGCAACTTCGACGTCATCAACCACACCGGACATGAGACCCACGGCTTCGAGATCGAGCTTGAGGGCATTCAAATCCAGCATGTCTTCTACGCGTTCTCGGTCCAGCGTTACGGCGCACCGCGGATCACCGCGACGCCGACGGGCGTGCTTGTCCGTTGGGAAAGCGCGTATTCGGGCGGGCAATTCGCGCAGACGACGATACCTTACGGATCCGGCACCAATTTCGGCGGATCGTGTTACCAATGGGGAACGAACTATGACAACAGCGGTTGCGAGCATTTCGGCGTGTCGCTGAATTCAACGCCGTCGCACACCCAGTATCGTTGGCTTGTTGAAGACGTCAACAATCCGGGCACGCTGGTCGGCGTCAATCCGCCGCTCGCGATCGTGTCGCCGGTTTACACGATCCAGCCGCCCGCACGCGAAGGCGAAGGACCGGTTCTCGAGGCCGAGATCGAAGCTCCGGAACCGGCCGAGGCACCCGAGCTCTACGGTGACGCGCAGTGGGTGAAGGTATACAAAGTTCAGTTGAATCGCGAGGTCAATCTCGACGAACTCGTCTCGGACAACGCCATCGTCCCGCAAGACGCTTCGCAGGTCGAGACCGAGTGGGAGATCGTCCAGGCGGAACCGGCCAGCAACAGCAACGGCAATCGCCGTCAGCGCCGGAGTCACGGCGGGCCCCTCAATTTCGATACCCGTTCGGTCGTCAGACGCTTCGAAGTGTATGAATTCACGGGAGCTTATGATCCGGTGACGCACGAAGCGATCTGCGCCGATCTGACGTGTTCGGCACCGGCCGACGATGAAGTCGGTCTATTTCTGAGCGCGCAGATGGCCGCGGCGAACGTCAATGTCTTTTCGGTTTCCGTTGCGAAGAACGGCAGCGGGACGGTCGGAACTGCGGACCGGGCGATCGATTGCGGATCGACCTGCCGTTCACTATTCAATGAGAACGAGGCCGTGACATTGACCGCGACACCGGCGAAGGACTTCATCTTCACCGGCTGGAACGGCGACTGCTCCGGCAATCTTCTGAGTTGCGTCGTGAATGCGAGCAGCGCCATGAACGTGACCGCGAATTTCTCGCAGCTGTTCACGATCCAGGCGAAGACGTCCGGAAAAGGGCTTGTCACCTCCGCTGCCGGGATCAACTGCGGGAAGACATGTTCGGCAAAGGTTGTCCGTGGCACGAGCGTCACGCTGACCGCGGCGCCCGAATCGGGATTCCGTTTCGCAAACTGGAGCGGAGCATGCAGCGGAAGCAATGCGACGTGTACCGTCACCGTGAACGCGGCGACTCAGGTACAGGCGAACTTCGTGAAATAAAAAGTCGGAAGGTAGTGCAATCGAAAGCGTCCGCGATTTTGAACCGCGGACGCTTTTTCATGTTTGAGAGATCGTCAGTTCCCGGAGTTTGTATTCGATGCGCTGTTTGTCGGGGCGTTGACCGTCGTGTTCGCCGCCGGTGAAGTCTGCGTCTTCGGTTCTTCCTTCTTGCGGAGCGACTCGGCGTCGATCTTCGGTGCCGTCTTCGCACCTTCGTCGGCCTTGAAATACGGCTCTTCCTTGAATCCCATCAGACTCGCTGTCAGCACCGTCGGGAACGAATTGCGGAGCGTGTTGTAATCCTCGACCGCCTTCGTGTAATCGAGCCGCGCGACGTTGATCCGGTTTTCCGTTCCGGCGAGTTCATCCTGCAGTTTCAGGAACGACTCGTTCGATCGAAGCTGCGGATAATTCTCCTGCAGCACGAGCAGGCGTCCGAGCGCGGAACTCAGTCCGCTGTTGGCCTGAATGATGGCCTGGCGCTGTTCGGGGGATTTGTCGCCTTCGGCCCCGAGTCCGGTGGCGCCCTGCGCGCTCAGCAAAGTCGAACGGGCATCGGCAATCTTGCCGAACACTTCCTGCTCCTGGATGCCGGCCATTTTCGCCGCTTCAACAAGATTCGGAATCAGGTCTGCGCGGCGCTGCATGCTGCTCTCAACGGCCGACCAAGTGCTCCGGACCTTCTGCTGCTTGGCCGTCAGGTCGTTGTAACTGCATCCGGAAAATCCGAACGCTGCAAAAAGGACGATCGCAATCAAAACTGTTTTCTTCATAGTTCTCCTCATAAAAAGTCAATCGTTAGACGTCAATCGTTAAGAGGTCAACCGAGCTTCCCTTGATTGGGGCCGAAAAGCGATCAACCGTTAACCATCAACAATTTACGAACCCGAAAGATGATCGATCGCGGCGATCACCTTCTCGATCTGCTCCATGTATTCGGCGAACAACTCGTTCACCGATACTTCGTTCAGTGTTTGATCGAAGTTATTCTCACGAATATTGAATATTTTTTCAAACGGTTTTCCGTCGAGGTCGAACTCGCGGACCGTCACCGCGACGACCTCATGTTTTGCGACCGGCGGCTCGACGCCTCTCAGCATCAAAGCGGCCCTGAACAGCGCGGCGAAACTCGGCAAACTGCCCGACATGAGCTTCGCAAGGCCGGCGACCGACGTTGACGCCGGAATGTAGCTCCGACGCAGCTGGATCAACCGGCTGCGCAATTCGTACTCGGTCTGATGACGCAGGAAGGCATCAGAGATATTCAGCCCGGATAGCACGTCCGAACCGTAGATGACCTTCCGCGCGCGTTCCATCTGGTGAAACTCGATCGGGAAGACGTCCGCCGCCGTCTGAAGCTCATCGACCGTGAAATAGACCGGAACGGGATGCCCGAGCCGCGTCCATTCGCGCATGCACGCGTGGGCGTTGCGCAGGTCGAGCGGCGTGATCTTCCTGAGCGCGACGAGCAGGTTGAGATCCGATGCCTGCGGGACGAAATCGCCGGCCGCGGCGGATCCATACAGCACCACGCCCGCCAAATTCTCGCCGTGGGTCGTTTTAAGGTCGTCAACGAATGCGTTAAGTTCGTTTTTCATAATTCAGTGGTCAGTGGTCAGTGGTCGGTGGCCAGTGGTCAGTGGTCGGATGCCGCCTGAAGGCGGAACTCCAAACCCAATCCGCGATCCCAAATCCGCGATCCGCAATCTGAATTCCCAAATGCGAAATCCCAAATCCGCGATCCGCAATCCGAATTCCCAAATCCGCATTCCCAAATCCCAAATCCCAAATGCCTTACCAGTCTCCTCCGGCGCCGCCGCCGCCGAAATCGCCGCCACCGCCGAATCCGCCCCAGTCGGACGAAGAAGAGCTGCTGCCCCAGTCGCTCGAACTCCAGCTCGAGGACGAATCTGACGAACTTCCGCCGCTCGGGAAAAACACCCAACCGCCTCCTCCGGAACTGCCGCCAGAGCCGCCGCCCCAACGGTTGCGGTCGTTTTTCGACTTTCCGGAACGTCCGGGCCGGCTGAAAATTATTACCAAAATAATGATCAGGATCACCGCGCAGCAGATCAGCGTCGAAAACGAGACGCCCGGGACGATTCCCGTCGTCTTGCCCGACGGCGTCGGCGAAGCGCCCGGACTCGCGCGGTTCTCGATCGTTCTGATGTATGCGTCGATCGTATCGCCGATCGCCTTGTCGTAATTCGCCTGGCGCAGCGACGGGACGAGATATTGCCGTTGAAGTTGTCC
>JAKOSS010000979.1 GCA_029777145.1 Acidobacteriota bacterium
AAAGAAACCGTCGGGCGGAGGTCGCCGCGGCGGTGACCGGCGCGAGCGCTCGCAGCCGACGATCACCGATCTTCTGCGCGAAGGTCAGGAGATTCTGGTTCAGATCGCGAAAGAGCCGATCGCCCGCAAAGGCGCGCGGATCACGTCGCACATCGCGCTTCCGGGACGTTTTCTGGTTTACATGCCGACGATCGAGCATCTTGGCGTGTCGCGGAAGATCGAATCGTCGCAGGAGCGCTCGCGGCTCCGCACGCTGATCCAGAATATCCGCAAGGCCGAAGACGTTCCGTCGGGCGGATTCATTGTCCGGACGGCCGGCGTCGGGATCACCGACGACGATCTCCGTCAGGACGCACGTTATCTCGTCCGGACCTGGATCGACATCAAGAAGCAGGCCGAGAAGGCGAAATCGCCGGCGCTCGTGCACCAGGACCTCGACATCATTCAGCGCATTCTGCGCGATCAGTTGTCGGACGACTACGCCGCGATCCGCGTCGATTCTGAAGAGGAATACCTTCGGATCGTTGAGTTCATCAACCGGATACAGCCGCGGATGGTGAGCCGCGTCAAGCTTTACACGCGCGACGAGCCGATCCTCGAAGCGTTCGGCGTTCAGGAAGAGATCGAGAAGGCGCTCAAGCCGCGTGTGTGGCTGAAATCGGGCGGCTATCTCGTCATCAACCAGACCGAAGCTCTCGTCGCGATCGACGTCAACACCGGAAAATTCGTCGGCAAAGGCAATGCGCGGCTCGAGGACACGATCACCAAGACGAATATGGAAGCGGTCGATGAGATCGCGCGCCAGATCCGTCTGCGCGACCTCGGCGGGATCATCGTGCTCGATCTGATCGACATGGAAGACCGCCGCAATCGTCACAAGGTGCTCGGCGCGCTTCAGGAAGCGCTTTCGACCGACAAATCGCCGACGAAAGTCCTTTCGTTCAACGACTTCGGACTTATCATCATGACCCGCAAGCGCGTCAAGCAGTCGCTCGAGCGGACGATGTGCGCTCCGTGCGAGTACTGTCAGGGAGCAGGTTGGGTGAAATCGCCGCAGACGGTCTGTTACGAGATCCTCGAAGAGGCCCGGCGGTTGTCGAAGTCGAGCGACGACGTTCGTCAGACAACGCTCCGGGTCAATCCCGAGGTCGCGCTTGCCCTTCGGGCTTCGGAAAAGGAAGTTCTCGAAGAGATCGAAGCCTACCTCGGCGCGGTCGACGTCACTAGCGACAAGACTATCCACCAGGAACAGTTCGACTTTGCGTTCGTCTAAAAAGTGAGGGAAGTTTGGGAAGTTGAGGAAGTTTAGGAAGGCGGCGTTTGTACATTCCCAAACTTCCCAAACTTTCAAGACTTCCCAAACTTTCAAGACTTCCCAAACTTTCAAAACCTCCCAAACTTTCAAAACCTCCCAAACTTTCAAAACCTCCCAAACTTTCAAAACCTCCCAAGCTTTCAAAACCTCCCAAACTTTCAAAACCTCCCAAACTTTCAAAACCTCCCGAACTTCCAAGACTTCCCAAACTTTCAAGACTTCCCAAACTTTCAAGACTTCCCAAACTTTCAAGACTTCCCAAACTTTCAACACTTCCCAAACTTCCAAAACTTCCCAAACTTTCAAAACTTCCCAAACTTTCAAAACCTCCCAAACTTTCAAAACCTCCCAAACTTTCAAAACTTCCCAAACTTACTTATGCTAAGACCATGAAGTTCATCAGGTATTCGAAGTTCAGCGGCTTTGATGTTTTTGGCGTTGATCTCGGTAAACTGATGGATTCGCTTTCGGACTCGCTCCTGGATTCGGGTTACCACGACGATTATTGGTGGACACGGCAGCGCAACGAGGTCGACGACTCGCTCGACGCGCTCCGGCAGGCGATCCTCAAGTCTCTTCTCGAACAGGGAATTCTCGACGAACTCGACGTCGAAAAAATGCTCGCCGAGAACGATGGCAAGTTCAAAGGTTCGCTTCTCGAACAACTAATTAACCAACTGATCGAACGGCTTGTCGAGGAAGGCTATCTCGACCTTGAAGAGAAGTCCGAGCGCCGGCAGGAAACGGGCGCGGGCGGAGTCGGCGAAGAAATGCCGCGCGACGTGCGGTTCAAGGTGACCGAAAAAGGCCTCGACTTTCTCGGCTACAAAACCCTTCAGAATCTGCTCGGCTCGGTCGGGCGTTCGACCGTCGGCCGTCACGAAACGCCGCATCTCGACACCGGGATCGAAGCCTCTCTCGGATCGAAAGCATACGACTTCGGCGACACGATCAATCTCGACGTCAACGCGACGCTGCTTTCCGCGATCAAGCGCGAAGGCCTCGGCGTTCCGCTCAACCTCGAATACGGCGACCTTCACGTGCACCAGCAGGATTATCGATCGTCGTGCGCGACCGTCGTCATGCTCGACTGCTCGCACTCGATGATCCTTTACGGCGAGGATCGGTTCACGCCGGCGAAGAAGGTCGCCCTCGCGCTCGCCCATCTGATCCGCACCCAATATCCGGGCGATTCGCTCCGCATCGTGCTGTTTCACGACGGCGCGGAGGAGCTTCCGCTCGGGAAGCTGGCGACGACTCAGGTCGGGCCGTTTCATACGAACACGGCCGAAGGTCTCAAACTTGCGCGCCGGATCCTTCAGGCCGAGGGCAAGGAGATGAAGCAGATCGTGATGATCACCGACGGCAAGCCGACGGCCGTATATCTCGATCCGAACAGTCCCGCGTTGCTCGATTTCAGGCGCCGCGCTGGCGGACGACCGTCACCCGAAGGCCGGCGTCTTTACAAGAACTCAATGGGCAACGACCCGTTCGTCATGGCCGAGACGTTCAAGGAAGTCCAGGCCTGCCGCAAGTCGGGCATCATGATCAACACTTTCATGCTCGCAGACGACTGGCATCTCGTCGATTTCGTCAAAAAGATGTCGGCGATGACCCGCGGAAAAGCGTACTTCGCAAACCCGAACAACCTGACCGAATTCGTCTTGATGGACTTTATGAAACGGCGAACAAGCCGTGTGCGCTGATTTACCTCGCGCGAATTCCCGCAAATCAGCGAGAAAGGAATTCGACGGCGCCGTCGACGCCGTGTCATTTGCGTTACAATTTCGGAAAGCCGTTCGAGGTCAATAAATTGCTCCATCCCGAACTTCTAAAACACGAACTTGAATCGAAACGCGAGGAATTTTCGCGGCTCGCCGAGGAACGCGCGCGCGACCTCGACATCTATGCCGATCAGTTCTCGCGGCTTGTTGAGAGTCCGCCCGAGGCTTTTCGGGATCTTAACGCGTCGCGATCGTGCGGCGCGTTTCCGTCGAGCGAGATGTTCGAACACCGGTCGCTCACGATCGGATTCGGCGAGACTTGGTCGAATCACGAGGACGCGCGCCGTTGGGCGGCCGGGATCCTCGACGGCCGGACGACATTCGCCGCCGACGGCAGTCAGCTTTTTGCCGAGCGAGAGGTCTCGCTTCCAATCGGTGCGGTGCAGATCGGCTGGTTCGAGAATCCGCATCGGAGCGATCGTCTGTACGAGAAGAACGCGCGCTTTATTTTGCTCTCGCCGTCGGAATTGCTTTCGGCCGACGAACCGGCGATCCCCGAAACGCGCGTTTCCGAAAGGCGTTTTCGTGAAGAGATCGAAACGGCGATCGATTTCTTCGAGCGCAAACGCGGCTGGGAATCGCGCGGCGAGCGGATGCCGGTCGCGTTTTACGACGGAACGCTTTTTCTTTCGATCGCGCTCGAGCAGACGCAGATCCAGAGCAAGATGATCGATCGTCTCGCCGACCTCGTCCGCGCATCAGAAAACGCCCGCGTCCCGGTCGTCGGTTATGTCGATCGGAGCTATGCCCGCGATTTGATGACGCTGACGGATGAATTGCAGGGCCACTCGGGGCCGAAGATCCGCACCATCGATGACGTCTCGGTCGTCGCACGGGCTGGAACCGCGAACTGGGGCGACCGGACGCCGTTCTTTTTCGGACGCCGGCGCGGGCTTGAGCCGTTCTTCGACGAATCAACGGGCGAATCGATCGCCGGATTCGTTTATCTTCGCACGACCGCCGACGGTCCACCGGCGAGGCTCGACGTGCCGTCTTGGGTCTTCCGCGAAGGTTTTCTAACTGAACTGATCGACGTCGTCCGGGCGGAATGCGTTGTCGGACTCGGATATCCGTATCCGCTCGAAACGGCCGATCAGACGGCGGTCATCACGGTCCGCGATCGCGAAAT
>JAKOSS010000980.1 GCA_029777145.1 Acidobacteriota bacterium
AGCGCCTGCCGAAGCTTCTGCTCCGCGGCTTCCAGACTAAGATTAAGCGACTCTTTGTAGAGACGGGACGCAATGTCCAGTCGCTCAGCCGGATTCATCGCTGCGATCTCCGCGTCAGTAAATCCCTCGGTTGCACGTTCCGCAGTATTTGACGCCAGGCCATATCCCTGGTGTTTTGCGACCTCAACCTTATCGGTTCCTTCCTTCAGCGGTGACCCCGTAAAGATCGCACCGAGCATCGGGATCAGCGCCGTCAGCAATACCATGATGACCACGAACGGTGTGCTCGAACCGACGGTTTCCGCGTCCGACTCTGCCTGTCCCAGCCTGAACGAAAGTTTAGCCGCCCGGGCACGGAGATCGGCGCGCTTTGTCGAGATCAACTCCGTCTTCGAGCGAAGCGTCATCAGCAGACGTTCGATGTCGCGCTCGACGATGCGTCGCCGGTCCGCAAAAACCATTTCGTTTTTGCTACGTTCCGACTCCGGGATTTCCGCCGAAGCGTCAAATTCAAACTGACGTTCGATCTCTTCGCGCCAGTCGATCAGCAACTCGCGCTCTTCGTCGTCAAACTCGTCGATCAGGTCCACTGCTTCGCGCGTGATGTCGAGTGCGGAAACGATCCCATGATCTTTGGTCCGCTCGATGATCTTCGTTCCGACGCCGCGGATGTTCGACTCGGCGATCTTGTGCGCCGCGAGATGCCTGTCGAGCTTGTAGGACATCACCTGATCGGAGATCCGGCGCATGCGTTCGCGTACCTGTCGACGGATCTCGTGATGTTCCTCGACCCGGTCACGCAGCAAATCATAGTCCTCGTTCAATCGGTCCTTTTTCGCCAGTTTGGACCAGTCGTCCTCGAGTTTCTTCCACGCGAGCTGCGCGTCGTAAAGGCTCAATTCCAGATCCTCCCTAAGAGGCCGATCGAGATTGTGGCTCAGGACAAGAAAAACGATCATCGCGACCGCGCCGATAAAGAACCCCAGACCCGGACCGCCGGCGAAAGTGAACGCCACGACTATCACGAACTGCAGTAAGAGGAACTTGACGTGCCGTTCCTTGCCTTTGTTTTTGGCAAGCGTTGCCGATTCCGACGGTACGGATTTGATCCCGATCGAATGCGAAGGCAACTCCGGAAGGGTATTCGGCAATTCGATGGTCGACAGGAGTTTCTCGACCGTGAAGATGTCGAAAGTGTTCTCCGATCCGCCCTTCTGAGTTCCGAGGAACGGAAACAGCATGAGGCCGGTTTTTTCCTCGATCGAACACCACGGACACGCCGTCAGCTGATTGTAGTAATAATGACCGCCATGTTCGCCGCACTGCGTCAGGCTGTTTCCGAGATCCTCGAGCGCTTCGATCCATTCGCGCGGCTCCGGACGTTCTTCCATCAGGAACGCGCGTTCGAACATCAAGGCGATGCGCGGCGGAACCGCTGTCAGCGGCAAGGTTCCGGGCGGCTGTTTGACCCTCGTGATGGCCTCGTTGTTGCCGTAGGCGAACCGGCGTTCACGGATGCAGTCCTCGAGCGATTTGTCCTCTTTTCCCAAATAATTTCCGGCGAATGGATGGCGGCCGAGGAACAGCAACTGGAAAATGATCACCGCGAGCCCGAAATTATCGTGGTTCGGTTCGCGTTCAATCTCCGAAAGATCGATGCCCTGAAGTTCGGGCGCGAGGTGCGTCGCGACACCGACCTCGCAGCGATAACGCTTTTCGTCGGTCTTGACGCTGTAGCTGTCGCAGTCGATCAGTTTCACGGTACCGTCGGCGAGCACGACGCAGTTTCCGTGATTGACGTCGCCCATGACGTGGCCGTGACTGTGAAGATTGTGGAACGCACGCGCGACGTTTGCCGCGGCGTGGACGAGAAATTGCCACGTTGCGTCGGGAAAATGCACGCGGCGGCTCTTGAGCGAATATAGTTCGTGGATCTCCTTCGCGCGGACGTTCGGCATGAGAAATCCGGCGACGCGTCCGTCGGGCTCGACGTGGAGCGTGTCGACGATCCAGGCCGCCACTTTCAGGAGTTGATCGTTCGAGTTCGCCGCCATCCAACGAAGTTTCGCCGCTTTGTCGTCGTCGATCGGTTCGTGGTAGATCTTGGCGACGATCGAAAGGTCTTCAGGACAGTAAAACACCGTTCCCTCGCCGCCGCGGCCGAGCGGTTGATTGATCCGGTAAGGAGTGCCTTTGCTGTCGTAAAACGTCGGCATGAGTTTTTGCTAAGCCCGCGATGCGAGGATTATCGTCTTGTCGTCATCGGTCTTCTCGTTTATTTTCGGCGACGAAAGAAACGCCTCGAGTTTTTCATTCAGCCTTTCGGGCGCACCGTTCGGATTGCGGAGCGGCGCGATCATCGGTTTGAGGAAAGGCTCGTGCGGACGGTTTGATTGGTAATCGACCGCGACCGCGTATATTCCATCCGAAAACAGCACTACGTCTTCGATCCGGTCGTCGATCAGCGCGAACCGCACCGCATCCGGAGCCTCGTCGTCGGTCACGAATTCGGTGATGTTGACGTATTCCGAATCCTGCGGCGGGATCGCGAATTCAAAGCTCTCGGCTTCGCCCGTCAGGCTGTAAACCGCGCCGCCGTCACCGACCTGAAAGAACGCGGCAGCATCGTCGCCGACGACCGTGCCGATCACGGTCGAAGCATACTCGCGGATCTCCTTACCGGATTCAGACGCCAAACCCGCGATCCGATCTCTCAAAAAGCCGACCCACAACTGCCCGAACTCAAGATTGAGCGACCGGACCGAAGCGTTCTTCGTGTTGAGAAAATCGATAACCGTATTGCGAAACAGCGCGCACGCCGCTTCGGCTCCGAGCTGTCCCGCGGTCGTCGAACCCGCACCGTCGGCGACGACGGCGATCAGGACGTCGCCATTCGGTGTCGCAACCGATTCGCAAAGGAATCGGTCCTGACACTCCGTCGACTGATTTTGATGCGCCAGTCCGATCACGGACGCGTGCGCGAATCTCCAGTCGTTCATCACACTTCGGACCAGCCGTACGGCCTGTAATCGGGAATCGGGACCGAGTCTCCCGGATTCGAACGTGAGACGTTCTTGAGCGAGGCCGAAAGCCAGAGAAAGAATTCACGGAAGCGGACTCCGGAAAGCCGCATCGGCTCGCGGACCGAGATCTGGTTCAACACGTTGAAATCGGCATCTCTGGTTCCGAGCGCAAAGAATGAGAACGATTTGCTCTCCTCGCCCGCTCGGATGACCTGCGGAAGCCGCGACCAGTTGTCGGTCGGTGCGCCGTCGGTGATCAGAAAGATCCACGGTCGGAAAAGCTTGATCCCGTTCTCGCGGAGCACCTTTTTGCGGTCTTTAAGCAGCCCGAGCCCGCGTTCGACTGCGCCTCCGAGCGGCGTGTCGCCGGCTGCTTTGAGCTGCCGCGGGCGGTACATATCGGCGGTTGTGAAATCCTGTATGACAGTAACCGGTCCGAACGTGATGACCGCGATCTCGACGCGCTTCAGTGCCAGCGAGTCATTGAAGATCTCATCTCGAAACGCCTGAAGGCCTTCGTTAAGTTCCTGAATCGAATTGCCTTCCATTGATCCGGAGGTGTCGAGAAGCAAAATGCAAGGGCAACGCGGTTCGGGATTTTCAGCGAATTCCGCTGCGGCGAACGGTTCCTGTTCGTCGTAGTTGTAAGTGTAGTTTCCCATAAAACCAACCAATCAAATTGTGACTGTATGATAGAGCTTTTGAATCGTCCATAGCAATATTTTTCGGTCGCCCTAGCTTATGTTTCGGCGGTTTCGGGCGCTCCTGAGCGTGTTTGGTGACACTTGCAGTTTTGACCTGTTTGGCAGATGATTGTTGAAGCTTTCCGGTATGCAAAAGCGCCAGATCAACTGTGTCGGAATCGTCGTCAAACCAAGCGATGAGGAGGCTCTGAGAACCGCGAGCGAGCTTTCCACGTGGCTCAACCACAAAGGAATAAGCACGGTCGGCGAGCCTCGGGCGCACGCGGAGTTGGGCGGGATCGACGCCGTTGACGTCGAACGCTTCAAATCGGACGTCGATCTGATCGTCGTCCTCGGCGGCGACGGCACCATTCTTTCCGCGGCGCGTCTCATCGGCCAGCGCGACGTCATTGTTCTCGGCATCAACTACGGCAGTCTCGGATACCTGACCGAGTTCCGGATCGAGGAAATGTTCTCGGCGCTCGACGAGGTTCTCGACGGCAACTACGAAGTTGACGAACGCCTGATGCTCGACGTCGAACACTGGCGTGAGGGAAACCAATTGGCGTCGGGCCACGTATTAAACGACGTTGTCATCAACAAGGCAGTTCTTGCCCGGATCATTGAGGTCGAAGTTAATCTGAACAATCTGTTCGTCAACTCGTTCCGTGCGGACGGTTTGATCGTGTCGACGCCGACCGGCTCGACGGCGTACAACCTGTCTGCCGGCGGACCGATCGTTTATCCGACGATGAATGCCGTGATCCTGACGCCGATCTGTCCGTTCACGCTGACCAATCGTCCGATAGTGATGCCGGACACGGCCGAGATCAAGCTGAAGTTGAAGAACGAGAGCGACGGCGTGGTGCTGACGCTCGACGGTCAGATCGGATATCAGATGCAGATCGAGGACGTCGTCAAGATCCGAAAGAGTTCGACGACCTTCAATCTCGTCCGGCCTCCGAACCGGAACTACTTTGATGTTCTTCGGAACAAACTGAAGTGGGGCCGATAACGCATTTGGGAATTGGATTTGGGATTTCTGATGTTTGGAGTTCCGCCTTCAGGCGGCCCGCGCATTTGGGAATTGGAATCTTGAAATCGTTGGAATTTTGGAATTTGGAATATTCAGAGTCATGAAAAATAATCGCTTTCGAATCGCAGCAGTGTTCATGCTGCTTGTTGCTTTCGCAGTCTCGACGCTCGCTCAGAGCAAGGCCTTCGACACGAGCCGGATGGATACGTCTGTTGAAGCTTGTGAAGATTTTTTTGGTTACGCCAATGGAACCTGGGTCAAGAAGACCGAGATCCCGCCGGCGTATTCACGTTGGGGAACTTTCAACATTCTCGCCGACAACAATCAGGCGATCCTGAAAGAGATCCTCGAGCG
>JAKOSS010000115.1 GCA_029777145.1 Acidobacteriota bacterium
CCGAGATTGCGGAGCAGGTTCGTCACGAACTGGACCGGCTCGCGGAGATGTCCGTAATCCGGATCAGTTTTGAGGTTGCCGCGCGCTTCCGGGTCGGTCAGGATCGCGCGCACGACCGCCGCCAGATCACCGCGGACGCCGCTGCCGTTGTTGTTGAACACGGCCGCGACACGCCCGACATACGCCGGCGTCGGATTGCTTGTCACGAGCTGCCTGATCAGCGATCCGCCGACGAACGGTCCGACGTTCGGATGATAGAAAATGTTGTCGATCGCCAGTTCGAAATCTTCCTGCGGAGTCAAACCCGCGGGGATCACCGGTACGGAACCGGGATAGGTGAGCAGCTGTTTCTGAGTCGAATCGTGGTTCGCCGGAACGAGCACGAGCGGATCGATGAAGTTCTTGATGCCGGGCTGCGAATTGACGCATCCGACATCGCAGAATGTCCAGCCGGTGAAGACCTTCGTGAAGCCGTTGACCTCGCTCTGGCTGTAGGTCGGGATCGGTTGTCCCTGGCCGTCGGTCTGGACCGTTCCGTCCTGATTCAGCACATAAACGCCGATCGAGAACAGCTGTAGGATCTCGCGGGCGTAGTTCTCGTTCGGATTCTGGCCGGTGCTGATCGCCATGTCGAGATAATTGCCCATCGCCGGGTTGAGCGTCATCTCGCGCATCAGGTCGCGGTAATTCCCGAAAGCATTCCGGTCGAGCGTCTTGAGATAAGGGATCATCCGCGACGGCTGGACGGTTTCGCGTCCGGACACGACCCATATCTGGCTCAGCGCCCACGACACGCGCCGGCGCAGCTGCTGATCCTCTCCGAGCAGCGCTTCCCTGAAAAACCAGTTCTGGAGCGGATACATCGTGTAATTGTCGCGGAGACAATTGCCCGTGCAGCCCGTCGGAGGAAACGTGACCTGAAGCGGCAGGTTCGGATACGGGATCGACGAATGACGGATCGCGCCGTTCAGATCGAACTTCGTCTCCATCTGCTCGGCGATCCAGGTCGGGATCCCGATCCGGCGCAAACGCAACTCGAGTGCGGCGTTCGGCCCGAACGTCGCCTGCTCCATGAAACGCGCGATATTTCCGTTCCAGCGAAGCTGCGAAAGATTCTTTGAAACCTCGGCTCCGGTGGACGGCTTATCGGGAAATTCGCTCGGCGCCGCTCCGGGGTCGTCCTCGATCTTGCCGCCTTTGAAGCCGATCGACAGGCGCAGTCGATTGCTCGCCATCCCGCGCCAGGTCAGTCGCAGAAGCACGTCGCCGACGGATCCGATCCGAGCGCTCAAACGCGCGGTTACGGCGTAAACCCATGGCCTGTCCGCCAGCGGCACGACTCGCGTCACTGGCAAGCGGTAGCGGATCCGGCCCGCCGTTTCGATGTCGGCGCGAAAAGCGTTCGCACCCTCGCCGTCGAGAAGTTGAAGATTCGTGACAAGAAACGTGATCGTCGACTCACGGCCCGTCCGAATGATGATCGGTTCTGAGTCGATCCGACCGTCGCCCGATGCGGTCAGAACGATTGTTGATTTCGGGAAGCTGATGAGAACGGGCGCGCGATCGATCTCGTCCTGGGCGACAATCGAAAGCGCAGACAAAAAGAGGACCGCGCACACGAGAACGAATCCGGCGCAATACTTCGACCTGCGAAATCGCTTTTTCAATTCAGGGGTCATCGAAACGTTGAGGAATTTATACCCGTTGCTGCCCAAAAATGCAACGTTTTCACTTTTCGGGAAGTCCTTCGACCGGCTTCCCGCCGACGAGGACCAGCGAAACCTGACCGTCGGAGTCGATCGCGACGAGATCCGCGCGCTTGCCGGCTTCGATCGATCCGCGGGTTTCGCCGACGCCGATCAGCCGCGCCGGATTGGCACTCGCGATCTTCGCGATCGTTTTGTCGGCGGTACCAAGCCGGCGGTAGTTCCGGACGGCGTCGAGCATCGTGATCACGCTGCCGGCGATGCTTCCGCGCTCGTTTCGCGTACGCCCGTTCCTGACCTCGATCTTCTCGTCCCAAAGTTCGAAATCGCCGTCGCCAAGCCCGGTCGGCGCGATCGAGTCGCTGATCAGCGAGACGGCGTGATCTCCTTTTTCGGCAAGAACAAATTTCAGGATTTCCGGGTGAACGTGAATGCCGTCGGCGATGATATCGATCGTGACGTCGCGCGTCAGTCCCCAACCGACGACGCCGACGTCGCGATGATGAAGCCCGGTCATGGCGTTGAAAAAGTGGGTCATGTGCCGCGCGCCGGCCTCAAGCGCCTTGTCGAGTACGGCGGGATCGGCTTTCGTGTGTCCGATCGACGGAATCCAGCCGCGGCGCGTCAGTTCACCGACGAGTTCGATCCCGCCTTCGATCTCCGGCGCGAGAGTCGTCATGTGCGAACCCGACGAGAGCTTCGGGAGTTCATCTAATTCCGCTCCGGAAAACGTCCGAAAATACTGCGGTCTCAGAGCTCCGCACATCTGAGTATTCGCGAAAACGCCCTCGTAATGGACGCCGACGATCTGCGCGATCGGCAGATCGTCCTGGACGCTCATGACCTTCCCGATCTCGCCGATGACGCGTGAATACGTTTCGTGCGAATCGGGGACGAACGTCGGAAGCCAAGCGGTGACGCCGTTGCGGGCGAGAAACTCGCCGATCGCGATCAAACCGTCGGCGTCGGCTTCGTTGACGTCTATCCCGACCGCGCCGTGATTGTGGACGTCGATGAATCCGGGAAACAGCGAAGCGCCGTCCAGATCGATCTCGACTTCGGCGGAAGCGTCGTAACTACCGGTGATCAGGCCGGAATCGATCGAGACCGAGCGTTCGGCTCCGTCAATAAGTGCATTTTTCAGCAGCAATTGCGGCATACTTGAAATATACCATCACAATGTCGATAAACCGGGATATCGCCCTACCCGATCTGCGGATTAATCAGCCGCGGCCCAACGCGGAAATTCGCGGATCTTCTCCCTGTTTTATCCGCAATCGGCGTCATCCGCGGCCAAAATCTCCAACGCTAAAACTGGGTTGAATCGAGTCGTAGGCGAGTTCACATAAAAAAGACCCGCGGTTCGATTGAATCCGCGGGTCGATTGCAAGCGATCGCTTGTTCTTACCAGTAGAACTTCGCGCCGAACTGCAGCGTTCTCGGATCCCTCGTGGTCGTAACCTGACCGAAGGTCGAGGACGTCACGTTGGTGCTCAGCGAACGGAAGTTCGTCCAGTTGAAGATATTGAAAGCTTCACCTCTCAACTGGAGACGCATGTGCTCCGTGAACCGGATGTTCTTCGACAGCGTAAAGTCAACGCGGTTCGTCGGCGGTCCGAAGACAATGCCGCGACCCGAGCTGCCCGGGACGTTCGTGATTCCCGAGTTCACCGTCGGATTCGGAGCGAAACATGCGGTGTTGAACCACTGCTGCTGCGTCTGCGCGCCACCCGAGTTCGGATCGCACAACAAGGTCGGACGGTTACCGGCGATCAGAGCCGGCGAGTTGCCCAAGCCCGCGGCATCCCACGACGAGGTCGTGACCGTGAACGGAAGACCGCTCTGGAACGTTCCGATACCCGATGCCTGCCAGCCGCCGAGAATCTTGCCGAGAGCACCCTTCTGATCACGGAAGAACGGTAGTTCGTAGACATAGTTGACGGTCAGGACGTGACGTCGGTCGAGCGAAGCGCGTCCCCATTCGGACTTGATATCGTACGAATCCTGCGGAGCCGTCGAACGGTCGGTCTGGTTGTTCGTCAGGTTCTTCGACCACGTGTAAGCGACGTTAACCTGCGAACTGCCCGTGAACCGGCGCGTCGCCGAAACCTGAAGGCTGTGATAGTTCGAACCATACCGCGGCTGAACGATGTTCAGCGAACGGAATCCGCGATACGGGCGGATCTGGTCGAGGATCGCCGACGACGCGCTCGTCGTGAACGCGACACCGGCAACCTGGCACGGAGCCGTCGGGGTGGTTGAACTGCCGACCGCGCAGGCCGTCGGTCCAAGCGAGATCGCATAGCCCGGACGCAGGTCGTTTAGTTCGAACGCGCCGATCAGATTCGTTCCCTTCGAGCCGAAGTAACCGACCGAAACGAGCGTTTTCTTGTCGAGCTGCTGCTGCCATTCGAGCGACCAGTGCTGCATGTACGGCGTCTCCCAGTCCGTCTGGATTCCGCGCAGGCTGGCGACGGTGGTCGATGCCGCAACCGAACAGCCGTTCGGCGCCGGATTTACCATGCTCACGCCGGTGACCGTACAAGTTTGCTGGTACGGCGGGTTCAAACCGATCTGCTGGAGCAGCGTACCGTTGAGAACCTGCTCGTGATAGATACCGTAGCCGGTGCGGATCGAAGTCGTTCCCTTGCCGAACGGATCCCACGCGATTCCGACGCGCGGCGCGAAGTCCTTCTTGGAAACGTCCATGATGAACTTGCCCCACGGTGATGCGATCGGCGTGCAGTTGAAATTCCCCGGGCCGGTCTGGTAGTTCTGCGAGTTGACGATGATGCCGTTGCAGAAGTTTTTTCCGGTCGCTGCGACGCGAGCGCCGGCACCCGTAACGAGCGGGGCCGCTGCCGCGCTCCAAAGGTCGGGTGCAAAGTTGCTCAGCCGTCCGTTCTTGTCCCACGGCGAGCCGAAGAACGAGTAGCGGACACCGTAATAGATCGTCAGATTGCGGCGGGCACGCCATTCGTCCTGGGCAAACCCTTCGAAGGCCTTCTGCCGCAGGTCGGCG
>JAKOSS010000981.1 GCA_029777145.1 Acidobacteriota bacterium
ATGATGCCGGCGATCGCGGCGTCGCTGCTCCGCAAGTTCAAGTTCAGAAGCTATTACTACGGCAATTTCACAGGCTTCTCGAATACGCCGAAGGAAGGACAGAAGACGACGTGGGAGGCGTTCACGCACCAGCCGCGCATCGGGCAGAACTACGGCGGGATTCGCAATCGCTTCACGATCCTTTCAGAGGCGTACAGCTATCTTTCGTTCAAGCGCCGGATCGAAGCGACCGAGCGGTTCGTCGAGGAGATCCTGAGGTTCTCGGTCACAAACGCGGCATCGATGGTCTCGATCCCCAAGGCTGCAGACGCGCGAACGATCGCCGGATTCGCCGGTAAAGGATTCGATCTAGGGGTCGAGTTCAAGATGATTCCGTTGCCGAAACCGGTCGACATCCTCGTTGGCGAAGTCGAAAAGATCAAGAATCCGCGTTCCGGCAAGGAAATGACGGCGATGATCGAGGATAAGTACAAACCGCTGCGGATGGAGGATTTCGGCATGTTCGAAGCCGTCCGCAAGGTTGCCGCTCCGAAGGCCTATTTGGTCAAAGCCGACAAGGCAGTCAAAGACAAACTGCTTCAGCACGGGATCATCGTCGAGGAATTGTCGGCGGATGTCGAAACGAGTGTTGAACAGTTCACGGTCGAGAGTTTCGAGAAAGCGAAACGCCCGTTTCAGGGCCACAACGAGATGAAGGTCAAGGGCGCGTATTCGACTTCGATGCAGAAATTCCCCGCCGGCACATTGTTGATCCGCACCGCGCAGCCGCTCGGACGATTGGTCTTCTACCTTCTCGAACCGACCAGCGACGACGGTCTGGTGACCTGGAACTTCTTCGATTCGGTGATCGGCGACGGCAAAACATTGCCCGTTTACAAGCTGATGCGCGCTGAGAATCTCCCCTCGCGAATCGTCGAAAAATAGACCGAAAGCATGGGCTCCGTCGTTTACGGAGCCCGCGTTTCTATTTCGCCAACTCCGCCTTGATCGAATTCCACTCGGCGGTCGCCCTTTCAAGTCCCGATTGCAGTTCCGACATTGCCTTTACCGCCTGCGACGTCGGTTCGGCATCGGCGTCCTGAAGAACATCGAGCAGCGACCCGAAAGCTCCGTTCAGTCTGCCGACCGCGAAGAACGCCGGGTCTGAAGGCGATGTCGAACGGCCGCCGCCGATCAGCGACGCAACGCGTTTCTCGAGACCTTTCTCCTTTATCTTTGCCGCCAAATCGCGCGCCTCGCCGGCGATCGCGCGGGTTGCGATGATCCCGTTGTACGCCTGCATTGAGAGATCGAATTGCTTTTGAAGCGTCGCCGTCGACACGATGACGCGCGGGTCGATCCTGACTTTCAGCGACTGAGTGTACGATTTGCCGTCCACCGTGAGCTTGATCGTGTAAGTCCCCGGCATGACGAACGGTCCTTCCGGAACAAACGGCGTGTCGTGGTAGATCGCCGAGATCGGAAGATCGTACGAGTCGGCCGGCGGATTCGGATATTGCAGATTCCAGACAAATCGCTGCATGCCGGGCTCGTTCGCCAGAATTTGCGGCGGCCGCAGC
>JAKOSS010000982.1 GCA_029777145.1 Acidobacteriota bacterium
TTCGCAGACTCTCGACCTTGTGCTTTGACCGTTGAGAACGCAATTTGAACCGAAACACTCAACTCCAGGGGTTATTCCGCAGAACCGCCTGAATGCGGAACTCCAAACAATCCGCCATCCAAAATCCGCATTCCAAAATTGATTTGGTGCCCCCGGCAGGATTCGAACCTGCAACCAACGGATTATGAGTCCGCTGCTCTAACCGTTGAGCTACAGGGGCTTGGTCTTCGTTAGTTTAGTAAATTGCCCGAACTTGGGCAAACTGCATCGAGCGGGCCGAACTTCGCGGTCTTTTCCTGATCGGCGCTCCGTGATCGAGCATCGCGGAGCTTAGCCGCGGATTTCCGGGATGACGCGGATCGATCAAAGCAGAATCCGCGAGCTTCCGCGTTCATCCGCGGCTGAAAACGCTCGTTGGTCCGATTCAATCTTCGTGCGATTCGGAATCCGCCCTCGAGTCCCGACTCACGCAACGTCGGACGCGAGCATCTTTTCGGCGAGTTTTTGAAAGGCCTCTTCGACGCGCTCACCGGATTTAGCGCTGGTGCGGAACATCTTCCACCCGAAGTTGATCATTTGTTCGAGTTCCGTCGGCAGGATATCGAACTGATCCGTGAGATCGTTCTTGTTGAACAGCACAATGAACGGCAGCGGGCCGACTTCGCGTTCGACCATTTGCTGGATCGAGAAGGCAGTGACGAAGGTTTCGTGACGAGTCAGATCGACGACGATGAAGTAGCCCGACGCGCCGCGCAGGAATGACGGCCGGATCTTGAATTCGCTGTCCTCGCCCTGGAGGTCCCAAAGAAGCAAATTGACGTCCTCATCGCCGACGCGGACCGACTTTTTGTCGATCTTCACGCCGATCGTCGAGTGATATTTGTCGCTGTAAATGCTCTGAACAAACCGCCTGACAAGACTCGTCTTGCCGACGCCGGTCGCTCCGAGCATGCAAATCTTCTTCTGGATCATTTATCTTCCCAAATCACTCTGAACCTGACGCCGCAATCGGATCCGGCGTTCTCGACTCCGACCCCGACGGTCGACAGCCGGTCGCCGACGCCTTTCAGGAACTCCGAACCGGACGTCACCTCGTCCTTTACCTTTTCCGCCCGCGCCCGGCTGATGTTCGAATTGAAATCGTCGGTGCCTGTGGGATCGGCGCTCCCGACGATCTCGACCCTCACGGACGCGCCGGCGACCGAGGCGGAGCGGAACAGATCCTCGAGTTGAAGCGCCAGGCCAGCGGTCGGATCGGCGCCGGCAAACTCGGTCGAGCCGCAAACGAACGACAAATGCTCCGACTCGATCGCGGATCGCGCGGCCGACGGTCCGATCTCAAACGACTTCACGCCGTTCAACGCCGGCGCCAGTTTGCGGGCCTCCGCGATCCATTCCCGCGAAGCCGTGCCGTCGCCGTAAAGTACGCCTTCGGAGAACGACAGCGACATCGTCGATGGCGGAGACAGCAGGCGGTTTGCACGTTCGACGACGAACGGCGCGACGACAGCCTGGAACGGCCGCCAATCTTGTTCAACATCATCGGCGTCGAGCTTGAATTCCGCGCGGATCGCCTCCGGATCGGACGCAAGATCGTCCCGCAGCCCCGAGATCGAATGCGTGAAGAACCCGCGCTCGGCCTCGGCCACGACGAATCCCGGCTCATGCCTCAGCCGTGTCACAAATCCTGACCAGCGCCAGTAATCGCGGATCCAGAAAAAGCCGGCAACGACCAAA
>JAKOSS010000983.1 GCA_029777145.1 Acidobacteriota bacterium
ATCGACTTCCATTCGGTTGAGCGCGTCGTTCGCGACCTCGACCGTGATCTTTCCGTCGTAATCGACTTCGGCGTAATCGCGGACACGACGAAGGAGCCGGTTCGCGATTCTCGGAGTCCCGCGCGAGCGCCGCGCGATCTCGTTCGCGCCCGAATCGTCGATCTCGACGTTCAAGATCTTCGCCGACCGTTCGACGATCGTCTGCAGGTCGTCGATCGAATAAAAATCGAGATGAAAGATGATCCCGAAGCGCCCGCGCAGCGGCGCCGTGATAAGTCCGGGCCGAGTGGTCGCGCCGACGAGCGTGAATTTCGGCAGTTCGAGCTTGATCGAACGAGCGGCCGTCCCCTGGCCGATCATGATGTCGAGGTTGTAATCCTCCATCGCGGGATAAAGGACTTCTTCGATGGCCGGATTCATGCGGTGGATCTCGTCGATGAAAAGCACGTCGCCTTCTTCGAGGTTCGTCAGCAGCGCCGCGAGATCGCCCGCCTTTTCGATGATCGGACCGGCGGTCGAACGGAGCTGCGAGCCCATTTCGTTCGAAATGATCGCGCTCAGCGTCGTCTTGCCGACACCCGGCGGGCCGGTCAGAAGCACGTGATCGAGCGATTCGCGCCGCGTCAGCGCCGCCTTCATAAAGACGCGCAGATTGTCCTTGACCTTGCGCTGGCCGATGTACTCTCCGAGCCGCGTCGGGCGCAAAGACAATTCGAACTGGCGCTCCTCATCAAGCGCCGCTCCGTCGCGAATGTCGATTGAATCACTCATCGTTCGATATTCCAAGATTCCAAGATTTCAAGATTCCAAAAAACGCCGAGGCAAATGGAATTTGGAATTTGAAATCATGAAATCGCTTCATTTCGCCAGGATCTGCAGACTCCGTCGCAAAAGCTTTTGGACGCTGATCTCGGTGCCTTCCTGCATCGCCTGCTTCAGAGCTTTCTCGGCGGCCGCCTTCTGATAGCCGAGATTTACGAGCGCCGAAAGCGCGTCGTCAAAAACCGAATCGCCCGAAACGGTAGCGCCTTCGGCACGCATTTCGTCAGTCGCGACGGCTGAAAGTTTCGCAACCTTATCACGTAGCTCGATAACAAGGCGTTCGGCAGTTTTCTTCCCGACGCCCGGGATCGAATTGAGCCGCGCCAGGTTGTTCGTCCGGATGGCGGCGATCATTTCGTCGGCGCTCATGCCTGAAAGCGCGGTGATCGCGGATTTCGGCCCGATTCCCGAAACGCCGATCAGATGAAGGAAAAGTTCGCGTTCGCGGACGGTCTTGAAACCGAAAAGCTGGATCGCGTCTTCACGGACATGCGTGTAGACACGAAGCGAAACTTCGGATCCGGCCTCGCCGAGATCGTAAAACGTCGAAAGCGGGATCATCACCTCATATCCGACGCCGCCGACGTCGATGATGACGGAATTCGCCTCTTTTTCGATCAATTTTCCAGCGAGAAATGCGATCATTGTTTCATCCTTGAAACACTATAAGGTAAGTAGGGAGTTGAGGCAATAGCTCTCGGTGGTCGGTGGCCAGTGGTCAGTGGTCAGAATATTTGCGCATTCCAATTTGTGATTTGCGATTGTCGTGCTTTAGTCACCACCGACCCCGCCGCATAGTAGCTCGACGCTGAACGGACCACCGACCACTGACCACTGACCACTGGCCACTGACCACTGACGCGCCCGCTAGTTCAATTTTTCACAAAGAGCCGTTATAATCTTTTCTCGAATGAAGTCGGAAAAGATCTCGGAACTTACTACCAGCCGCCTGAGCGTTTATCTCAGGTGCCTCAACCAACTCGCCGCTGACGGCGAAAAGACCGTCTCGTCGGAAGGACTGGCGAAGAAATTCCATCTCAACTCGGCGCAGATCCGTAAGGATCTCGCGTATTTCGGTGAATTTGGAGTCCGCGGCGTCGGCTATTACATCGACGAACTTCGTGATCATCTGACGAAGATCCTCGGTCTCGACCGACCTCACAATCTCGCCATCGTCGGAGCCGGCCGGTTGGGAACGGCGCTTGCCGATTATTACCGCGCGGCGCAGTCAAATTTCACAGTCGCGGCGATGTTTGACGCTGATTCGGCAAAGGTCGGAACGAACATCGGCGACGTCGAAGTTTTCGACATAAAAAACTTTCCCGAGATCGCTGAACGGTATAACATAGACGTGGCGGTCATTGCCGTGCCAGCGGAATTCGCGCCGGCAGTATTGCAGCAGATCACCGTTTCGGGGATAAAGGCGATCATGAATTTCGCGCCGGTTCCGTTGAAGGCCCCGGAAAACGTCAAGCTGAAGACGGTCGATCTGACGATCTCGCTCGAAGGACTCGCGTATTTTCTCGCCCAGCCGTCCCCGCAAAACGGCCAGCGATAATGAAACTTTTCGCGATCTGAAGGCGAATTACCAAAGGAGATTATCAAGGGAGTTACATGATGGGTTTTGTGAAGAGATTTTTGCCTTTCTTCGCGACGTTCGCGATCGGCGTGTTGGTTGCGAGCTTTTTCGTTTCGGTCGGGTTTTCGCGCTTTGAGGGACGCGGATGGCGTCATCGCAAGGGAAATCACCACAGGTCGATGCATCGCGAGAACGAACGGTTGCGCCGTGAGAACCAGGAGTTGCGCGAACAACTCGAGCAGCTTCGGATGGAAGTTCCGCCGGTCGAGAACTCCATGCCGATGGTCACAAAAACTCAGAAACAGTAGGAGGTTGCGGATGATTCGATGAATGCCCGCAAAGCGCTTCTAAGTTGTGGATCTTTCTTCAGCGTGGCCTTGATCTGCGGGATCATGCTGGCGTGGCTTTTGCCAAATGGGAAACTTACGACCGCGATCCCTACGGGCCGCTTTGTCGTAGAGGCGGACTGCGTTCCCGCCGACTCAAGTCTTCGATACCAAACTCTGGAATACTCAACTAAGAAACTCTCCGGATCGAAAGTCGAGCCGCGCGATCCTCTTGACCAGGATGAGCGGAGCGTGCCTGAAGCTGCCAGGCGGCTCAATGGGCGCGGTAGTGTGCTGATTTACCGAGAACTTTGTTTCGACTCGATCGACCAGCATCGATCACGAACCTTTCAAGTTCCGCGATAACCTATCCGGCCGCCTTTGGGTTCTAAATTGTCGAGCGAGCTCCGACAGCGACTCTCTGCAATTCTTTACAGGCACAGGTAACTCGCGAAGACCGTTGATCTCACGCCGGCGATTTCCGGAATTCCTGCCAATCGGTTAAACTCTCAAAGCAAAGCAAATGGAAGAATCGGCAGCCAGAAAGCTCATAATTGAGGTCGGTAAACTTCTTTATGAAAGGAGTTATGTTGTTTCGTCGGACGGCAACGTGAGTATCCGTCTGGACGAGAACACGGTCATCGCGACGCCGACGATGACGTGCAAGGGCCGGATGACCGAAGATTGCCTGGCGTTGACCGATATTGACGGCAAACCGCTTAATGACAAGAAGGCGTCGTCCGAACTGGCGATGCATCTTCTGATCTACAAGATGCGGCCCGACATTCAGGCCGTCTGCCATGCGCATCCGCCGCACGGGACCGCGTTCGCCGTCGCCGGTCTCGCGATCGATCAGCCGATCCTTTCAGAGGTGATCCTGACGCTCGGATGTGTCCCGCTGACGGCCTACGGAACGCCGTCGACGAACGAACTGACCGAGGCGATGAAGCCCTTCGTCGAGCACCACAACGCGCTGTTGATGGCGAATCACGGCGCGGTCGCATACGGCACGGATCTCTGGCAGGCGTTCGACCGACTTGAAACGCTCGAACACACGGCGAAGATCGCGATTCTCGCGCGGGCACTCGGCGGCGCGAACGATCTACCAAAAGACGCCGTATCGAAACTGGTTCGCATCCGCGAAAAGGCCGGATATCTTCCTGAAAAAGCGCGATGTCAGGCGTGCGGTTATCTGCAGGATTCGGGCGTCGAGTGCGAGATCCACTCGGGTGACGGAGCGCGGATCAGCCTCAGCCGCGAGGAATTGATCGAACTTTTGGCGCAAGCGGCAAATGTAGGTTAGAATTTACATTCTTTTTTCGCATTTATTCACACGCAGGAGAAACTGAATGCAAGAAGCATTGGGAATGGTTGAAACAAAAGGACTTGTGGCGACGATCGAGGCTGCCGACGCGATGGTGAAAGCGGCCAACGTCCAGCTTGTCGGATACGAGAAGATCGGCGCGGGATTCGTCACGGCGATCGTCCGCGGCGATGTCGCGGCTGTCAAAGCGGCGACCGACGCTGGAGCCGCTGCGGCGCGCCGGGTCGGCGAACTCGTTTCGGTCCACGTCATTCCGCGTCCGCACGTCAGCGTCGACGAGCGCCTGCCGGTAGTTTTGAAATAGTGGTCAGTGGTCAGTGGTCGGTGGTCAGAGGTTGCTCTGGCGTCTGACCACTGACCACTGTCCACCGGCCACTGAAGAATGATTATCGCGCGCATCCTCGGCACCGTCGTTTCGACGCAAAAGGACGAACGTCTGCTCGGCAAAAAGCTGCTCATCGTCAAGCCGATCAATCTCGACGGCACTGACCAGAGCGGCTATATTGTTGCCGTCGATACGGTCGGCGCCGGATTTCACGAGAAAGTGATCGTCGTCGGCGGATCCTCTGCGCGTATGGCCGAAGGCAACAAGGATTGCCCGGTCGATTCGGCGATCATCGGCGTGATCGACAGTTTCGACTTCGTCTGATTTTAGATTTTTGATTTTGGAGTTTGGATTGAGGTGCGGGATTTGGACAACCTCGATCAAATCCAAAATCCAAAATCCAAAATCTAAAATCCAAAATCAAGAGATGCAGCTAGCCCGGGTCATCGGAAACGTTGTTTCGACCGTGAAGAATGAATCACTTCACGGTCGCAAGTTTTTGATCGTCCAGACGCTCGACGCGGACCTGAAACCGAAAGGGAAGCCGATGGTCGCGCTCGACGCGGTCGGAGCCGGCGTCGGCGA
>JAKOSS010000984.1 GCA_029777145.1 Acidobacteriota bacterium
GATCTGCCAGCGCAGTTCGCGCCAGATCCAGGTCGTCGTGTACCGGCCCGTCTCGTCGAACGGCTTGCCCTTGTTCGTTCCCACCACGTGATATTTCCCGGTCTCGACCGCGGTATTGCTGTTGAGGATTCGGATCTTCTTATCCGTTGATTCGGCGGTCGTGATCACGATGTCAGGCGACGAAAAATGGGCGATCTCGTCGCTTCGAGAAACTACCTCGCCGTCCTCGCTGGTATAGATGTAATCCGCATGAAGCAACCGTTCGTAGGCGGCGACGTTGCGGCTTTTCATAATGAGGTCGTACAAATTGCTGGTCGCCAGGATCTGGGCCTCCATCAACTTGCGGTCGTGTTGTGCTTCGGTGAACATCTCGGCGACGAGCATCCATTTGCCTTTTCGGCGTTCATACACGCCGATGTACCTTCCTTTGTCGGTGTGCGGATTCGATTCGGGGTTCAGCATTTTCGAGACCGATGTCCAGGCGCAGGTGACGTACGCACCTTCTCCGATGACTTTGATCTTGAGGTCGTCGCTGGTCTCGGAGATGGCTTTGCGCGACGGGTCTTTGAATTCCTTCCGAAGTTCTTCCAACGCCGCGGCCCGCGCCAGAATCGTTCCGTCCGGGTTGGAAAGCGAATAGTCATCGGCGAGCAAAGCCTCAAAGACCGCAATGTCGCGTTTCACGAAAGCCTGTTCAAGCGACGCGTGAATCTTCCGAATCTCCTGTTCGCCGTTCGATTGCGCGAATGTGAATCCCGTACTGACGGCCAACGTCAGCAATGCAAAAATCAGTGTTTTCATCTTCCTTCTCCTGTTTTATTGGTCAGTTGCGCCAGTTCAATGTCTGCCGCCGCTCGCGATTGTTGGCGGTCGAAATAGGTTGCAACGGAGTTGCCGCAAAGCATATTGCTTCCGAGACGGACGACGTGAAGTTCGCCGTCCGTTTCGAGGTCAGCAATCGCCGGGACGCCCAATCGCATCGCCCGCGCGAGTTCTCCGCTGTCGAAAGCCGAAACGAAGCATCCGCAGGTTCGGCAAAAATGTGTTCTGAACGGCTCTCCGGTCGTTCGGATGATCGTCACGGAATGCCGCTCGATCTTGATCTCGGTCCTTTTCATATGTTTTCTTCAATTCGCGGAAAGCCGCACGATTGTTATGAGGTCGCCGCAAACGCCCGCCGCGACGATCCGGTTGCGGTGTCGTTCGACCATCAATTTCTTTCAAAACGCCGATCGCATCTGCTAGAATCCGACTGCAGAATTTCAACTCGCGATGGCCGTTCCGGCGTGTTTGCAGTTTCGCCGTCGGATCGCCTAAGAGTCCTTAATTTCGGGATTAATCGTTGCTAATCTTTCCTAATTCGGGAAACGAGTGTCGGGATCTGGGGCTCACGCACGAAGAGGTATTGGCAGATCGCCCGGCTTCCGGTCGGAGGGAGACGATCGGCGGGTTCGACGGGCTTCGGGTCTTCAGTTTCGAGTATTCACGCACCGGTCGGCTCGTCTATTCCGGTGGAGTGCAAATGCAAAAAAGGCAGATGCCTTAACGGCATCTGCCTTTTTTCGCTGGTGAATCCGGTCGCTTGCGCTCCCGGTGCTGACGTTATTTCCGCGGGATCTTTTCGTCCATCATCGAGGTCTGATATACGAACGCCGCCATGATGATCGCCGCTTGCTTCATGTCGTCGGCCTGCATGCGATCATAGACATCCTGGTTCGAGTGGTGCGTACGGGTGTCGTACTCGATCTCGTCCTGGATGAACTGGAATCCCGGCAGACCGATCCGGTCGTATGACAGATGATCGGTGCCGCCGGTATTGTTCAGTGTCAGCGTCGAAGCGCCCATGTCCTTGAAGGGCAACAACCATTGGCGGAAGATCGGTGCGACCTTGTCGTTGCCCTGCAGGTACACGCCACGGATCTTGCCCGTGCCGTTGTCGAGGTTGTAGTACGCGGAAAGCTTGTCGTAGTCTGCTCCCTTGACAAGCGTTCCGGCGCCTCCTCCGCCTCCCCCAAACGTTCCGCCGCCGCCCTGCATCTCACCGAAGTTCTGCTTGACGTATTCCCGTGATCCGAGGAGCCCCTGCTCTTCGCCTGACCAGAGTCCGACGCGGATCGTGCGGCGGGGTTTCAGTCCAAGCGCCATCAGGATACGCGCGGCTTCCATCGCGACCGCGCATCCGGCTGCATTGTCGGTTGCACCGGTGCCCGAGTGCCACGAGTCGAGGTGTCCGCCGAGCATGACGAGTTCGTCTTTGAGATCGGAACCCGGAATTTCCGCGGTCGTGTTGTATCCCATCTGATCCTCGTCGTGATACTGCACGGCGAGATCGACGGTCATCTGAACTTTTTCACCCTGCTTGATCATGCGGGCGAGGCGATTGTAATCCTCGGTCGCCATCGTCATCTGCGGGAGCATCTTCGCTTCGGCCTCCTTCTGGTATGCCTGCAGCCGCCGCTGGCCGAACGCTTCCTGCGGATTCGCCGGAATGTCCTGAGCAACCGACGCCGCGCTGACAAAGATCGTCCCGCCGCTGCCGTTGTTGCTGTTGTCGACGATCATCGCGGCGCCTTCCTCCATGAGGAAGTTCATTCGCTTTGCGGCCTGAACGAAGCGTTCCATGAAGCGGGAGAGGGCTTGCTGGTTCTGCTGCTGGCCGCCCTGCGGTGCGCGCTGGATCGTCGCCGGATTCGGCGCGTCCGCCATCGCCAGAAGCTCGGAGTCACTGAGTCGCGTACCGAATCCCTGGAAGTCGGCCTTGATCTCGCGAATACCCGAAACGAGCACGATCTTTCCTTTCAGTTGTCCTTTGTACTTGGCAAAGTCTGCGTCGTTCTGGATGTCCAGATAAACGACGTCGGCCGTGAGCTTGGTGACGGGTTCTGCCGGCACCGGCGGCGTTTTGCCCTTCTTCGCCTTAGGATCGGGAGTCGGCTGCGGGATCACTTTGTCGAGCCCCGGCGACCAGGCCTTCGGGTACGCGTAAACCGGGAACGATTGCGGAGACGAGACCTGCGCCGAAAAGCGCTTCAGTTCCCAGCCGCGGCCGAACGGACCCCAGGCGACGATCTTCGCGTTGTCCATTCCCCACTTTGCCATCTGATCGCGCGTCCATTCGTTGGCGCGCTTCATGTTGGGCGAGTTCGTCAGACGTCCGCCGATGACGTCGGTCAGATAACTCAGCGTCTGCATTACCTGCGAATTCTTCGTTCCTTCTTCCTTGATCTTATCGATGACGTCCTTCGGCGCCTGATAGACCGGTTTGGATTGCGCGAGCGCAGCTGTCGGCAGCAAAAATGCGGTCAACAGCAACGCACTGATAACTCTGCGTCGTAACATGGGTTTAGATTTCTCCTGAAAAATGGTTAAAGACTGAGGCTAAAGACGCAAGTTAGCGTCAAAACGTTTCACAACAGATTAAGAAGTTTGGGAAGTTTTGAAAGTTGGGGAAGTTTAGGAAGTTTGGGAAGTTTAGGAAGTTGGGGACAGTCGGTACCGCCTGCGTCAGCGGGCGGCGTAAGTTTGGGAAGTTTCGGAAGTTTAGGAAGTTTGGGAAGTTTGGGACAGTCAGTACCGCCTGCGTCAGCGGGCGGCGTAAGTTTGGGAAGTTCAGGAAGTTCAGGAAGTTTGGGAAGTTCAGGAGGTTCAGGAAGTTCAGGAAGTTTGGGAAGTTCAGGAGGTTCAGGAAGTTTGGGATGCAGACGGTCTCAAAGAAGGACGGCAGTTCGAGCATCGGAGCGCTTCAGTGGTTCGGGCCACAACGGACCTCCCCAACTTCCCCAACTTCCCCAACTTCCGAAACTTCCCCAACTTCCCCAACTTCCCAAACTTCCCCAACTTTCCCAACTTCCCCAACTTTAAAGAGTTGACCAGGTAAGCGTATACGCGGGCGGGACGTTCTTCACGATCAACGGGCTGCGTTTCGAGCGACCGTAGCGCGAGCGCATGAACTCGCGGAGTTTGATGGCCGAAGGCATATAGTAACCGTGGGCGTATTGAAATGTTCTGAAGGTGCAGCCTTGCTGCATCAGGCGGTCGACCTCGAGAAGGATCCTTTCTCCGACCTCATTCGGGAGTGAAACGAACGGCAGGCAACAGATCACGGCGCCGACCTTTCCGAGACCGGATTGGCGATGGATTTCAACCGTTTCGGCCGCGTTCCCGCAGACTATCTTGAGGTCGCCGTATTTCAATCTGAGCGAACGGACAAGATCCGGATCGAGTTCGATTCCGAGGTACGATTCGTCGTCTTCCA
>JAKOSS010000985.1 GCA_029777145.1 Acidobacteriota bacterium
AAGCGTGATCGATTCGAGCTTGATGCCGAGATCTTCCGAGATGACCTTGCCCCCCGTGAGCGTCGCAATGTCTTCGAGCATCGCTTTGCGGCGATCGCCGAATCCCGGTGCCTTGACGGCGGCGACATTCAAAGTGCCGCGCAGTTTGTTGACGACGAGCGTCGCGAGCGCTTCGCCTTCGACGTCTTCGGCGATGATGAGCAGCGGACGGCCCATCTGTGCGACTTTCTCGAGGATCGGAAGCAGATCGCGCATGTTCGAGATCTTCTTCTCGTTGATCAGGATCATCGGCTCGTCGAGCACGACTTCCATGCGGTCGGCGTCGGTCACAAAGTAGGGCGAGAGATAGCCGCGGTCGAACTGCATACCGTCAACGACTTCAAGCGTCGTGTCCATCGTGCGCGACTCTTCGACCGTGATGACGCCGTCTTTTCCGACCTTGCTCATCGCTTCGGCGATAATCTCGCCGATCTTCGTGTCGCCGTTGGCCGAAACCGTTCCGACCTGGCCGATCGCTTCGCCCGAAACCGGCTTCGAGAGACGGTGGACCTCGTCGACGATCGCGGTCACGGCCTGTTCGATGCCGCGCTTGAGCGCCATCGGGTTCGCGCCGGCAGCAACCGTGCGCACGCCTTCCTTGAAGATCGCCTGCGCGAGAACCGTCGCGGTGGTTGTTCCGTCGCCGGCGACGTCCGAGGTCTTCGAAGCAACTTCGCGAACCATCTGCGCGCCCATGTTCTCGAGCGAATCCTTGAGTTCGATCTCTTTGGCGACCGTGACACCGTCCTTGGTGATGGTCGGCGAACCGAACTTTTTATCGATAACGACGTTGCGGCCCTTCGGACCGAGCGTCACCTTGACGGCATCCGCGAGCTGGTTGACACCGCGCAGGATCGCCGAACGTGAATCTTCTCCATGAACTACTTGCTTTGCCATGATGTGTTAAATTCTCCTTTACTCAATCGGTAAAACAGAGGCCGCCTGAAGGCGGAACTCCAAACCAAATCCAATATTAGTTGGCGTTCGCTCCGGCACGCTCGATGATCCCGAGGATCTCGTCTTCGCGCATGATGAGGAATTCTTCGCCGTCGATCTTGATCTCAGAGCCGCTGTATTTTCCAAAAAGGACGCGGTCACCGGCTTTGACGTCAAGCTGTTGGCGCTCGCCGTTTTCCTTGTATTTGCCTGCTCCGGCTGCGATAACTTCGCCTTCCTGCGGCTTTTCTTTGGCCGAGTCGGGGATAAAAAGGCCGCCGGCAGTTTTTTCCGCGCTCTCATCGAGGCGCTTCACAATTACCCTGTCGTGCAAAGGTTTGATAGTTGTAGCCATTCGTCTTTACTCCTTGTTTAGAATTAACTTTAATAAGATGACTTCCGACAGGTAAGGACCTGAAATTTAGCACTCGCCTGCGGAAAGTGCTAGTTTATGAAAACAGGGTTAAACCTGTCAAGCGTGCTTCGCACGCAATCACAAAACTTGACAATGATCGTATCAAGTTTTTCCGGCATTCGTCTCTTTTGATGAATCCGAGATAAAGTCTCAAATGATGATCCTTTCCGAAATAAACGTCTTTCCCGTCAAGTCGTTGCGAGGACATTCCCCGGATTCGGCACGTGTCGAGCCGCGCGGATTCGAGCACGACCGGCGCTGGCTGCTCGTCGATGAAGACGGTAAGTTCATGACGCAGAGGGAGTTCCCGCGGATGGCGACGATCGCCGTGCGGGTCGGTCGGGACTCGATCTACTTCTCAGCCGGGGATTCGACGCTCAGCGCCGACGCAGATCCGACCGCCGAAACGATCGAGGTCGGGATCTGGAACGATCGATGTCTGGCGACCGTTTACGGCGCCGAGGTCAACGATTGGTTTTCCAAGGTGCTTGATTTCGGGTGCAAACTCGTGAAAATGCCTGAAACAACGAAGCGGAGTGTCGATCCCGATTACGCCCGACACGCCGACGATCACGTTTCGTTCGCCGACGCGTTTCCGTATTTGCTGATCGGCGAAGCGTCGCTCGAAGAGTTGAACAAGCGCT
>JAKOSS010000986.1 GCA_029777145.1 Acidobacteriota bacterium
CATCATTCCGGTCGTCGAAAGTTCGACCTGTGCGAGCGCGTCGTAAGCACTGGCTCCGTGATATTTCGGATCGATCTCAATGACCTTGTTCATCGCCTCGCGGATGTCGTCGACGGCCTTGATGCCGACCGTGACCGGGCTTTTACGCGCCTGTTCGCCGAGATTCGCTCCGAACCAGAAATGTCCGTCGGGCTTTCCGGGTTCGATCCGAGAAGCGATCCGCCCGGCCTGTTCGCCCAGTTCGAAGGCCCGTTCGGATTCGCTGCTGTCATTTGTCTGCTTCCCGAGAAAATAGTTGAATTTGGCGAATTTCCACTCGACCTCGAAATTCCGCTGGTTCGGATTTCGCGCGGCGCCAAGCACGCGGATCGCCTCGCGAAGCTTGTCGATGTCCTCGCGCTGGCGGAAGAGATCCTCGGCCGTCGAGATCGCCGCCGAAACCGCCGCCGGGTCGGCGTTTTGGACCGAGTCCTCAGTGTGAGCCTTGGACGCACACGAGACGGCCATCAACGCGGCCGCCAGAATCGTAATAAATCCGTAAAATCTCGTTGGCTTCATGCTGTCAAATTACGAATCGGCTGGTTATTTGGTATAGTCTATGTCTTTGCAAACGCAGAAAGTTGTCTAAAAATATCACAAAGCGGCATGAAAAAAAACGGTACGGCAGCGGCGTTCTATGATCTGGAGGGGACTCTGGTCAGCACCAATTTGGTGCACACGCTCGCATTCTATTCACGCCGTCAGCAAGGATTGTTGAACACGCTCAAGAAGAGCGTCGGGACGCTCGCCAAGCTTCCGGCGTTCGGGATCACAGATCTTTATTCGCGGAACGTCTTCAACGAGTATTTTTTCCGATCGTATGAGGGCGAATCCTTTGATCGCTTGCGTTACTTCAGCGAGGAGCTTTTCGAAGAGGTTCTGAAACCGGCGATCTTCGACGGCACGCCGGAGTTGATCGCGCAGGGCAAAAAGCTCGGTCAGCGGCAGGTGGTTCTGACGGGCGCGCTCGATTTCACGATCGATCACCTGATGGAATATCTCGGGATCGACGACTACGTCGCGAACCGTCTCGAGTTCGTTAACGGTTATGCGACGGGCCGGGTTTTGCCGCCGGTGATGGCTTCGGCGACGAAGGCGAAATGGATGCGCGAATACGCCGAGCGCGAGAATATCAATTTGAACGACTCGTACTCGTACACCGATTCGATCTCGGATCTGCCGATGCTCTCGATCGTCGGCCATCCGGTCGCGGTGAATCCCGACTTCCGCCTCCGGCAGACGGCGATCCAACACGATTGGGCGATATTGGATCTCAAATAGGCGGTAGACAGTAGGCAGTAGGCGGTAGACGGTAGGTGGTAGACAGTAGGCGGTAGGTGGTAGACGGTAGGTGGTAGACAGTAGGCGGTAGGTGGTAGACGGTAGGTGGTAGACAGTAGGCGGTAGGTGGTAGACGGTAGGCAGTAGGTGGTAGACAGCGGGCGCTAGGTGGTAGACGGTAGGCGGTAGTTGGTAGACGGTAGACAGCGGGCGGAAGGTGGTAGACGGTAGACAGCGGGCGGTAGGTGGTAGGCAGTAGACAGTTGGCAGTAGGCAGTTGTCGGTACGCGGATTAGCCGCAATATGGGGGCGGGCAGGACCCGCAATTATCAATCTCAAGACAATCTCATTTAGGGGGAAATTCTCATGACATCAAGATCATTTACGGACCTCACGGTTTGGCGTGAGGCGCATAAATTCGTTTTGGACGTTTATCGGGCAACCGACGCGTTTCCAAAACATGAACTATTTGGTTTGACATCGCAGTTCAGGAGGGCGGCCGTTTCAATCCCAGCCAATATTGCGGAAGGATTCAAGAGACGCGGGAATGCGGAGAAAATTCGGTTTTATAACATTTCGCAAGCGTCGATCGAGGAATGCCGGTACTACCTGATTCTCGCCGGCGACCTGGGCTACGTTGACGAAACAAGGCGCATGTTGGACGATTTGGACATCGTCGGTCGAATCTTGGCCGGATATTCACGGTCTATACCGATCGGACGCGAAAACCGAAATCGGACTGACGGCTGACAACCGACTTCTGTCTACTAATTGCCGATTACTAACTACTGTCTACCGTCTACTGTCTACCAACTACTGACTACTAAAAAGTATGTCCCTTCAATTACGCAGAAAAACGCACGAATCGATCGTGTATATCGACCGCGACAGCGCGCCGCGGATCATGCCGTTTGGCGAGGATTTCATCATCAACGACCTGCCGGTCGGCACGCGCGTGATCTACCCGAATCCGTCGATCAAAGGTTTGCCGAACCGTGAGGCGGCGATCCGCTACGCGATCAATCATCCGATCGACCAGGATCCGCTCTATGCACAGCTTGAACCGGGAATGCGCGTGACGATCGCGATGGACGATATATCGCTGCCGCTGCCGCCGATGGCGACGCCCGATCTTCGGCAGACGATGCTCGAAGTCGTGCTCGACATGTGCGCCGCCAACGGTGTCGACGACATCCATCTGATTATCGCCAATTCGCTCCACCGCAAGATGACCGCGTGGGAAATGGAGCGGATGGTCGGATCGAAGATCTTCAACGCTTTTTATCCCGACTATTACTACAATCACGACGCCGAGGACGACGAAGGACTCGTCACGCTCGGGTACACGCGCCACAACGAGCCGCTGCGGATCAACCGCCGCGCCGCCGAAAGCGATCTGCTGATCTATCTCAACATCAATCTGGTACCGATGGACGGCGGGCACAAGTCGGTCGCGGTCGGGCTTTGCGATTACGAGTCGCTTCGGGCACACCACGAACCGCAGACGATCCGCGATTCGCACTCGTACATGGATCCGCCCGCGTCGGAACTGAACCACAAGGTCGTGCGTCTCGGAAAGCTCGTCGACGAACAGGTCAAGGTCTTTCACATCGAAACCGCGATCAACAATCGCATGTTCCCCGAAGGTTATGACATCCTGACGCGGAACGAGGACGAATTCTCATTCGCGGACCGCATGAAGTGGGAAACGATGAAACGCACCTTTTCGAAACTGCCGCGGGTCGCGCGCCGAAAGATGCTCCACGCTATCCCGGCGGCGTACGAACTGATCGCGTGCTACGCCGGCGCGACCGAACCGGTCCACGCGAAGATCCTCGAGAAGAACTACCAGCAGTACGAGATCCCGGTCAAAGGCCAGTGCGACGTGCTGATCACGGGCATTCCCGACATCTCGCCGTACAACGTGTATTCAGCGCTAAACCCATTACTTGTGCAGGTTATGGCGCTTGGATATCACTTCAACATGTATCGGAACAAGCCGCTTCTGAGAAAGAACGGCGTCATGATCATCACTCATCCGTGCTTTGACGAGTTCGATCACAACTTCCATCCGAGCTATATCGAGTTCTTCCATCGATTGCTGCCCGAATCGCGCGACGCGTTCTACCTTCGCGAGAAGTACGAGAGGGAATTCGCCGAAAATCCGGCTTACATCGAGATGTACCGTCGCGGCAACGCGTATCACGGCGCGCACCCGTTCTTCATGTGGTACTGGGGCGAGAACGGACGCCAGCACGTCGGAAAGGTCATCGTCGCCGGTGCCGAGAACGCGCACGTCCCGGA
>JAKOSS010000987.1 GCA_029777145.1 Acidobacteriota bacterium
CTTACCTAAACAATCGCGGGCGCAGAACACCTCTTCCCGACCTGAATTAGCAATATCGGAGGCGAGCAACGTCCAGGAGCCGAAATCCGCGATTACGTGTCGCCCGTCGCGGGCGAACCTGGAATCGTTGTGGCGCCGCCGAACAAACTAACTCCGCATGAATGCGTCTCTCGATCCAGTCGGCGAATTCCGAAATCCGAAATGATCCTATGATCTGACCACCAGCACGGAGCACGGAGCGTGGTGGATCACGAAGTCGGAGACCGAGCCGAGCAGGACGCGACTGAGGAATCCGTAGCCGTGCGAGCCGACGACGATCAGATCGGCGCCGAAACGCTTAGCCGCCTCGATGATCTCTTCCTTCACGTTGCCCTGAAAGACCTCGGTCGTGATCTCGACATCGCGCCCTTCGCATTTCCCGCGGATCAGTTCGACGGCGTCGTCGACGTTGTTCTTCGCCTGTTTGCGAAGGTCGGCCGCGACTTCGGCGTAGTATTGATTCGAAACGCCGAACGGTTCCGCCGCGATCGGCGTGACGTTCTCGGCCGCCGAGATGATCATGATCTCGGTCTTGCCTTCCGGCGCCACAAAATAGGCGCACTTCTCTATCGCCTGACGGCTGTAATCCGAACCGTCGGTTGCCAAGAGGATCTTCATAATTACCTCCCCGCGGACTCTTTTACGAGGCCGCAACGATCTTGAACGCGGCGTAGCCCAACTGCACGGGCATCGGATCGATCAGCGACAGCAGCGTTTTGGTGCCGTTCGCCTCTTCGATCTCAAGCAATCCGCGATAATGATCAGGTTCACTCAGATAGGACAAAGCTGACGGATCCGAAACCCGGTGCGCCTGATGCGATGTTCCCTCGCCGACGAGGATCTCGATCTCCATCATTCCCGCCCGATCCTGAAACGTCACGCCCGTCAATGGCAGACCCGACGATAGGATCTGATCGCCCAAATTTTCCGAGATGACCTCGATGCGCGTTTCCCATCCGAAACGCCGCCGGCTCAGATCGTTAAGAAATTCTGTCCACTTCTGTTTTGGGATATCGAAAGTCATAAATGCCTCCGGAAATTTCTCTTTCCAAATGCTTTCCTCGCAAGGCGCGTGCCGCCGCGGGGCCTTGGTTTCGCGGGCTAAAATCGTCGGATCAGTTCAATTCTTGAGTCATTTTCCTGACATTGACGCGAATTTTTCCACGTTCGGCCCGTTCGGAGTTCCGCGTTTACGCGGCCAGGCGTTGGGATTTTGGAGTTCGGATCTGCGTTTGGAGTTCCGCGCTTTGCCGAAGTAATTGTGAACTGAGAACTGCCACCCGAGCGCGGGCCAAGACCAACGTTAGCGCGACTCCGTTTCGCAATTTGCCGGAATAGCTGAAAGCTGAGAGCGTAGAACTGAAAGCGGACCGCGGGTGCTGCTGAATTTCTTGATTCGCGCGATTCGTGCAATCCGTGGCAGGAGCCGCTCAGGAATGGGCCGCAAGGCGCGAAAGAATCGCTTTACGCGATTGGACGCCGACCATCCGGTCGACCTCGCGTCCGCTCTTGAAGATGATCAGCGTCGGGATGCTGCGGACGGCGAACCTTGAGGCGGTCTGAGGATTGCGATCGACGTCGAGTTTGCCGACGACCGCCTTGCCGCGGAGTTCCTTGGCGAGCGAATCGATGATCGGGGCGATCATCTTGCAGGGCGGACACCAGACCGCCCAGAAATCGATGAGAACCGGCCGGTCGGAATCGCCCACCATTGAAGCGAAATTCGAATCGGTGATCTCGACCGGTCCGGCAGTTTCGAGCGGCGCGCCGCATTTTCCGCAGACGGGAACTTTTCCCGTCCGCTCCGCGACGCGGTTGACGCTGCCGCATTTCGAGCACTTGATCGTTGACGACATCTTACCAAAGCCCCCGAATTCGTTTCCTTTTCAGCGATTCGGGTTGCCCCTGCGGGATCAACTTCTCAAAGTTCTCGTTGTACGAATGGTGTCCGGTGATCTTGACGATCTTGATCCTGAAGAACACCGGGACCTCCTCAAACTCGCCGCGCGCCGCACCGACGAAATACGCGGGCTGCCACCAGGTCGGCGACTTCCCGAGCAGTTCCCGGGCCTTGCCGCGTTCTTCTTCGAAGTCTTCCGCGTCCTCAAGTTCTTCATAAAGACCGAAGATCACGAGCGTCGTCCAGTTCTGTTTGTCGCTGATGTCTTCGACCTCGACGCAAACCTTCGGATTCTCGCGCATCCATTCGATCTTCTGGCCGACCGTCGAAAATCCGTACAGATAATCGCCTTCATCGTAGGCGAAACTGAACGGCACGACATACGGCTGACCGTCGCGGGCGCAGGCGATCCTTCCGAGGCGAACCTCGCGCAAGCGTTTGAGACATTCGGTGCGATTTAAGTCCCTGACCTTCATACCTTTCTCTCGATGTGCCGTCCATCGTGCGGCCGGGTCTGAATCCCATAAAGCAGAAACAGAAAACCGGGGACAAGAAACGGCAGAAAAGCCCAGCCTTGCCAGAAGCGGCCGCTGATCAGGGCTCCGTAGATCACGTAGAACGCGACAACGGAGATTATCGACAGCGCGCCGCCAATTAGTTCCTCGCGCCATGCGAGCACCAATCCGATCAGCACTCCGAGCGGGAAGAACGCCAGTCCGACGTATTCCGCCGGACGCACCAACGCAAAATCGAATCCCTCGCCGATGAAGAACAGAAAAATTATGGCGAGACAAACGATGCTTGCAATCCGTGCCGTCCACCGTAAAGCGAACAGCCATGTCGTTTCGTGTTCATGC
Organism: Acidobacteriota bacterium; assembly: GCA_029777145.1. The sequence continues at coordinate 2,797 of JAKOSS010000987.1, forward strand.
TGTTCGAACATTTCAGCTCCTTAACGATTCCAAGAATTCCAAGAATTCCAAGATTCCAAGATTCCAAGAATTCCAAGATTCCAAGATTCCAAGATTCCAAGAATTCCAAGATTCCAAGATTCCAAGAATTCCAAGATTCCAAGAGTGTGCCTGAATTTCGCAGTCGTTTTTCGCGACGATTCGCGATCCTTTGCGGTCGGCTTTTGTGTTCTTACCGCGAAATCACGCTAAAAACCGCGAAAAGTAAGCTTGGCACGCCAAATAGCTACGCGTGCAATGGGAATTCTTCGATCCCCTTCCAAAGATCAAAGTCCAAAGATCCAAGATCAGTTTTCCGAGATCCTTCTCACCCGCGCGGCCGTCACCTTGTATTCCGGCGTATGCACGAAGCGGTCGCGGTTCGGACTGGTGACGCGATTCAGAAAGATCTCCGGATTGTGGAACGTCGCGAAAAGCTCGCCGTCGCGGACCGCCGGATTGATCTTGACCGGCAAGTCCGCCGATCCGTAACGGCTCTCGAGCCGGACGACCTCGGCGTCGGCGATCCCGAGCGAGTCGGCATCCGAAGGCGAGACGTAGAGCAGATCGGACGGGCGCAGTTCGCGGTTCTTCGTCCGCAACGTCATCGTCCCGGCGTTGAATTGATAGAGCGTCCGGCCGGTGCTGAGCAGGAGCGGAAACTCGTCGTCGACGACCTCTTTTGTCGGGATGAACTTCAGCCGCCGGAGCGAAGTCTGGACGCCGCCGCCGAACTTCTCGCCGTGAAGGACCTCGGTTCCCGGGTGATCGACATCGGGACAATTCCACTGCAACCCGTGATCCTCGATCCGCCCGTACGTGATCCCGTAGCTTCCCGGCCAAACGGCGCGGATCTCGTTCCAGATCTCTTCGGGCGACTCGAAGTCGAAATGCTCGCCTTTTCCGAACGCCCGCGCGACGTCGCAGATGATCTCCCAGTCGCTGCGGGAATTCCCGATCGGCTCGATGACCTTGCGCACGCGCGAGACACGCCGTTCGCCGTTCATGAACGTGCCGTCCTTCTCGAAACTCGAACAGGCCGGCAAGAAGACGTTGCCGAACTCGCGCGCCGTTTCGTTCATGAACATGTCCTGGACGATGACGAGTTCCATGTTGTCGAACGCGGCCGCGGTTTCTCTGGCGTTCGCGTTGCTCAGGAAAACGTCGTATCCGACGACCCACAGCGCCTTCAAACGTCCGTCGCGAGCGGCGTCCATCATCTGCAGCTGGCTGAACCCCTTGCTCGACGGGATCTCGGTCTTCCAGACGCTTTCAAACAGCTGACGGCCGTCTTCGACCGCGATCGAGCCGGTCAAAATGCCGGGATCGCAGCCCATGTGAGCCGCGCCCTGCACGTTGTTCTGCCCGCGCAGCGGATTGACGCCGGTTCCGCGTTTTCCGAGATTCCCAGTGATCAGCGCGAGGTTGATCAAACCCATGACGCCTTCAGTTCCCTGCGTGTGCTCGGTCGTGCCGAGCCCGTGGACGCACATCGCAGGCTTTGCCGTGGCATACATCCTGGCGGCCTTGCGGATCAGGTCGGCGGGCACGTCGCAGATCACCGAGACGCGTTCGGGCGTGAAGTCGCCGACAAAATCCGCAAACTTTTCGTACTCCGTGACCCGTGCC
>JAKOSS010000988.1 GCA_029777145.1 Acidobacteriota bacterium
ATTTCGTCAAAGGTCATCTGGCTCATGAGTTCATTCCGCGGACCGCCCACGCGCGAGCCGTCAGGCTGATCGATCCGTCCGATTGAGCCGGCAAACGGGCGCGGAGGTTCTCGCGCAAAGCGATCCGTCGGTCTTCCGTGAGCGACATTGCGTACGCCGGCGCCGGTCCGTTGCCGCCAATAAACGGGCTCCAAAAATCATCGAAATCCGTGAATCGGGCGTCGACCTCAAGGGCGGTCGTTCGAACATCGCTCAGTCCAGCTTGGTTGAATGTGGCCGAGAGCGCTTCCGGATCGCAAATCGGAAATCGCTTCGCCTCGTCGAGAACGGACGCAGCTGAATCGAGTTCGACCGCCGTGTCCCAGAACACGCGGATCGGCTCCATTTTGTCCGCGTAGTCCCAGACATACGCCGCGATCACGCCGCCGGGCGCAGCGACACGACGCATTTCGGAGAACGCCGCGGCAAGATCCGGAATGAAGTTGAGCACAAGTGCCGAGACGACGACGTCGACCGACGAATCGTCCAATGGAATCGATGCCGCGTTGCCCTCGAGAATCGTCGCACGGCCTGCCAGAGTTTCCGACGCCATCGCCCGAAATCCTTCAGATGGTTCGACCCCGACGATGGAAAGCGGTGCGCAGCGATCGAGTGTCGCGCCGCCCAGCGCGCCGGTACCGCATCCGACGTCCAGCAAGCGCAATCCCGCGCCAAGTTCGAGCCAGTCCAGAAACAGTGGCGCGATCCGACGGCTCCACCGGCCGATGTACCGCTCATACGGATTTCCCTCATCCCAATTGTCCGTGACAACCATTACCTGCAAATTCTAATACCATTTCCGAACTGCCGTAAGTTCGATGTTCAGAAATAGCCGGCGAAAGCTCCGATCGCGTAGATCGTGCCGGCGAGGAATGCCGGGCCGAAGATGTGCTTGTTGTAACGCGCAACGACGAGCGGCAGAAAGATGTCGAAGTTGTCCGCGCGGTCGTCGGTGTAACTCGCCGCGACGTCCGTGAGCGGGCATCGCATCTTATTGAAAGCGAGGATGATAACTTCGACCATAACGATCGCGATCATCAGGAACGACGTGCGGAACATCCCAAACCACGCGAAGAGCGGGATTCCGACGATGCAGACGACGAAGAAGATCCACACGGCAGTGTGAAAGATCTTGATCGAATGGAGTTTTTGTTCGGAGTTCACCGCGAATTTTTCATACGGCCCAACGTCGGTCTTCGAGCCGGTCCCGGATCCATTCAACGAGTTCGGGTTCGTCGAGACTTCCGTCGGCCAGTTTCATGAACGTAACGTACTTTTCTTGCTGCGAGGCCTTCAGGTCGAAGCCGTTGATAATTATGAAAGTTCTGGCTGCAACGAGCGCGGTTCGCTTATTGCCATCGACGAACGGATGGTTACGCGCGATCCCGAAAGCGAGGCTGGCGGCAAGTTCCGGAATATCGGGATCGGACCCGTACGTGAGTCTGGCCAACGCTGACAATAACAAGCCCAGATCGCGGATTCCATCGGAACCACCGTGTTCGGCGATCTGAAGTTGGTGTATTGCGATAACGGTCTCGGGGCGAAGCCACTTGAAATCCTTCATTCTATTCCGCCAGCTTTCGCAAGGCGTCCCTGTCCTCGCGCATAACGGACTCGGCGATGGAAAGCTGCTCGGCGACTTCCGGATCATACGCCGTCAGTTTGATTCCGTCGGCGGTTTCAATGGCGAAGATCGTGTCGCCCTTCGACACCCGAAGTCTCGCAAGAATTTCCTTCGGAAGAATGATCCCCAGTGAATTGCCGATAGATGTGACCTTGAGATTGCTGATCATGGGCGCAGTATAACATATGTTCTAACAATGCTCCACAATGATTGGAAGGATCGACGGACTCAGGACGTGTGAAGCGATTTGATCAAGTGAAGCTTGTATCCCGACGCCACACGGGAATACTGGCACAAAAAACGAGTAGTTGAAAGTTGAGAATTGAAAGTTGATAAAGCAAACGCCCGCAATCCAAATTCCCAAATCCAAAATCCAAAGTGGAAAGGCCGCCCGAGGGCGGCCAATCCAAAATCCAAAATCGAAAATCCGAAATTGGCTCACCAGATCTCGCACTGCTTCTGGCGAACCATCTTGTTCGGCAGCTTGCAGCCGAAGGCTTGGGCGAACTCCTTCATGTTCGAAAGCGGTCCATTGACGCGATAGCGAGCGTTCGCATGCGGATCGGTCTTGGTCTGATTGATCTCGAATTCAGGCGTCGACTTCGTCGCCCAAACCTGCGCCCATCCGAGGAAAAAGCGCTGTTCCGGGGTGAATCCGTCGATATCCGCCGGACGCGGCTTGCCTTTCATCGAGTTTTGGAACGCCGTGTACGAAACTTCGAGACCGCCAAGATCGCCGATGTTCTCGCCGAGCGTCAAACGGCCGTTGATGTTCGTTCCCGGCTGAACCGTGTAGTTGTTGAACTGATCGACAACGCAGTCGGCGCGTTCTTCGAACTTTTTGCGGTCATCCGGAGTCCACCACATTTTGAGGTTTCCTTCCGAGTCGAAGCGGCTGCCCGAATCGTCGAAACCGTGCGAGATCTCATGTCCGATGACGCCGCCGATCCCGCCGTAATTGATCGCGTCGTCAGCCGTGAAGCTGAAGAAAGGCGGTTGCAAGATCCCGGCCGGGAACGTGATCTCGTTGTTGATCGGGTTGTAGGACGCGTTGATCGTCGGCGTCGAAAATCCCCAGCGAGTGCGGTCGACCGGCTTGTTGATGTCGTCAAGATTGCGTTTGACGTTGAAGGCCGAGACGTTCGCCGCGTTCTCGAAATACGACTTGCGGCTGATCGAAAGTCCTGCATAACCGCGAAGCTTGTCGGGATAGCCGATCTTCTTCTTGAACGTGCCAAGCTTCTTCTTTGCCTGCACCTTTGTTTCGGCGCTCATCCACGGCAGCGCGTCGATGCGTTGGCCCATCGCGATGAACAGCTGATCGATCATCTCGTCGGCGCGCTTCTTTGTTTCCGGCTTGAAGTTGTCTTTCACATACTCCATTCCAAGCGCCTCGCCGAGCGTGCCGTCGACGGTACCGACGCAACGCTTCCAACGTGGCTGCTGTTCTTTCGTTCCCTGCAATGTGCGCGAGTAGAAATCGAAGTTCTCGTCGACGAACCGTTTCGAAAGACGCGATGCAGACGAATTGACGACCATGAACCGCATGTAAGCCTTGAGATCGCCGATCGGCTGATCGGCCAGCATCTTGTTGAATTCCGCGAAGAACTCCGGTTGACCGAAGTTGATCTCATCGACGCCGGTGACCCCGCGGGCTGCCATGTATTTCTCCCATGAGAGGTTCGGCGTGATCGCGTCGGCAGCGGTTGTCTTGATCTTGTTGTAGCGAGCATCGGGATTGCGCAGTTCAACGGGTCGCTTGGACGCCATCGCGAGACGCATCTGAACGTCCATCGAGGCTTTGGCATTGGCGGCCGCGGTCTCCGGCGAATCGCCGAGAAGTTTGAACATGTTGGTCATGTAGGTGACGAACTTTTCGCGGATCTCAACCGATTTCGCGTCCTTGTTGTCGTAAAAATCGCGATTCGACAAGGCGAGTCCGCCCTGACCGGCGTTGGCGATGTTCATCGAACTGTTCTTGAGGTCAGCGCCCGCGCCGAATCCGAAGAACATCGGAACGCCGATCTGATGAAACGACGCAATCAGCGCCGGGATCTCCTGCGACGTCGTGATCTTATCGATCATCTTGAGCCGCGACATCAGCGGCTTCGCGTCGGCTTTCTCGATCGCTGCCTCGTCCATGCAGGACGAATACATGTCGCCGATCAACTGCGCGTCACTGCCTTTCGGCGACTTCGACTTCGCTGATCGCTCGAGGATCTCTTTCAGGATCGCCTGATTGTTGTCGGCGAGAATGTTGAAAGTTCCCCAACGTGAATACGCCGGCGGGATCTCGGTCTTCTTGACCCAGGTTCCATTGGCGTAGCCAAAAAAATCTTCACAAGCTTCAACAGACGTATCCATCCGGCTCGTGTCGAAGGCCTTGCTCTGAGCGAGCGTCGAGACTGCGAAAGTAACAAGCAGCATGAACACTGCTGCGATTCGAAAGCGGTTATTTTTCATGACTCTGAATATTCCAAATTCCAAAATTCCAACGATTTCAAGATTCCAATTCCCAAATGCGCGGGCCGCCTGATGGCGGAACTCCAAACATCAGAAATCCCAAATCCCAATTCACAAATGCGTTATCGGCCCCACTTCAGTTTGTTCCGAAGAACATCAAAGTAGTTCCGGTTCGGAGGGCGGACCAGATTGAAGGTCGTCGAACTCTTTCGGATCTTGACGACGTCCTCGATCTGCATCTGATATCCGATCTGACCGTCGAGCGTCAGCACCACGCCGTCGCTCTCGTTCTTCAACTTCAGCTTGATCTCGGCCGTGTCCGGCATCAC
>JAKOSS010000989.1 GCA_029777145.1 Acidobacteriota bacterium
ATGGTTCCGGCATTCCGCAATCCCGCAACTCGGTTCCGAAATGACCACTTGCTGACTATTGATCTTCGCCGGTCGCCGACGAATTCCAGTGGTGGCTTGCGGAGATCGCTATCGGAATTCCGATGCACACGATAAGAATGCCGACGCCGATCAGCATCTGCGGTTTGAACGGAAACGGGAAGCGGCCGATCTGCGAGGCCGGGATGACGATCAGATTCATGCAAAGCCATACGAAAACGCCGTACAACGCGCCCGAGATCAGAGCATTTTTTTTCAGAAAGCTGACACGAGGGTACGCGACGAAATAAACGGCCGTCCAACAAGTCGCGATCATGAAGTGGAAAACGAGTCCGGCGATCGCCGTCGTCCAGCCGCCGTCGAACGCGTCCTTGCCGAAGGCTCCGCTCGCGACCGACTGCAGAACCCGCTGCGGACCGCTTCCGGCCTGTAAATAGGCGCTGACGAAGGCCGCGAGAATATCGAGCGTTCCGGCGAGAAGTCCGGTTGCCGCAACCGCCACAGGAACCGATCGGATTCTCATTCCGCACCTCGTGTCGAACTCCGCAGACGCTCGACGTCGCCCGCCTGGACGATCGTGATCGACCCGTCGCCGCGTTTGATCCGTAAAGCGCCGGTCACCTCGAGCCCGTCGGTGACGCCCTCGATCATCTCGCCGCCGGTCGCGACGCGGACGTTTTTGCCCCGGAAATAGCTCGATCGCGAAGCCCACTCGTCGATCACGAATGCCGGATCGCCGACGAATCTGTCGTAAAAATAACCGAAAAAGCCGAGAAGTCCGTCAAGAACGTGTTCGGATGACGCCAAAACGCCGGTTTCGGCTTCGATCGACGTCGCCGATTCCGCGATCTCGAGCGGAAACGCCGACGACGTAAGATTGATTCCGATACCGACGACGACCGCCGGACCGTCGTTCGTTTCGGTCATCTCGGCGAGGATCCCGCAGATCTTCTTTTCGCCGACAAGAACGTCGTTAACCCATTTGATGTCGGGCTCCAAACCGAATTTTTCGCGCAGCAGGTCCGCGACCGCGACCGCCGTCATCAGCGTGATCAGCGCGACGAATTTCGGCTCGACCTTCGGACGAAGAACGATGCTGACATATAGACCCGAATCTTCGCCGGAGACCCAAGTCCGGCCGTGACGGCCGCGTCCGGCGGTCTGGCGCCGCGCGACGATCGTCAAGCCTTCAGCGGCTCCGAGGCGGGCCTGATTGAGCGCTTCGGTGTTCGTCGAATCGATCGAGTCGAACTTCAGGATCGTGAAATTCATTTTGAACCTGATTTCAAAAGGCCTTCCTTGCAGATCTCGGCGAGGTAATAATCCGGCGAGACGGCACATTTTTGCAGCGTTTCACCGGAAATTCCGTCGATCGCGCCGATCGCAAACGCCGCCTCGCGCCGCGTTTCGGAAGACTCTTTTGGATTGTTCAAAACGTTGGTCAACGATGTGACCGCACTGCGGAAATCGGGCGATTCTGACGAAAGATCGCGAAACGACGAGGAATTCGACGACTTGTACTTGTCGGGCAGAAAACTTTCGGGTGTGACGGCCGACCGGTCCGAATTCTGAACGGCCTGCGCGATCCGCCCGATCGACTTCGCCGCCGAACTTCGCTCGAACGCCTTCGAATCCTTGGGTTTTCCGTTCAAAAGCGACGCGAGGAAACCGACCGCCGACGGATCGCCGATCTCGCCGAGCGCGAAGATCGCGGCATTTCGGACTTCGGAAGACTTGTCGTTCGACGCAACCTCGATCAGCGGCCGGGTCGCGGTCCGATCGCGAACCTTTCCGAGCGCGTACGCGGTTTCGCGTCGGACAAAATCCTCTTTGTCTTTGAGATTCGGGAGCAGAACGGCGACGGCCTCGTCGGGCGGAAGAAAAACGACGCTCCCGGCCGCGGTCGCGCGGACCAGTTCGTCCAGGTCGGTAAGTGCGGGAACGGCGAGTCGGGAAGCTTCCGCGGTTCGAACATTGCGGAGTTCAAATAGCGCCGAACGCTTTTCTTCGGCCGTGCCGCCGGCGACCGCTGTGCCGAGCGCGGAAAGATCCTGAGCGCGCGCAACTGAAGCGCACAGGACGACGATCATGACGATGAGAATCGTGCCGGATCGGGACATGTTTGCTTTGCTCAAAGTCCGACGACGCGGGCCCGGCGGGCCTGTTCCCATTCGAAAACCTGACGCTCGCGACGGTTTTCGTAAGCATCGGAAAGCGCGCCGATAAGATCGTCGGTCTTGTTCGATTTCAGGTTTCTACGGGATTTCGAGAGGACTCCGGCAACGCGGTCGAGCGTCTTCAAGGCTTCGTTTTCATTAAGCGAGTCACTATCGCTGACAATCGCATTCTTCTCGATCATTGACCTGTCCTCCGCTTTTCGGCAGACGGTCAAACGATCGGTCAACCGGCTGCAGCTAGATATGTGTCATCGTAAAATCTGATAAGCGAATCCTCGCACCAAAAAGGTTTCGACAGAATATCACAGGGAAGGAAA
>JAKOSS010000990.1 GCA_029777145.1 Acidobacteriota bacterium
CGACCGTCTTGATCGGAGTCCGGCCCGGTGGCAGCTCGTCGATCACACTGACATCGAGATCGCCGTAGACCGTCATCGCGAGCGATCTCGGAATGGGCGTTGCCGTCATCACCAGAACGTCAGGATTCATGCCGCGTGCGCGCAGTTCCGCGCGCTGCATGACACCGAACCGATGTTGCTCATCGATCACGGCAAGACCGAGTCGCGAGAATTCGACGCCGTCCTGGATGACTGCGTGCGTCCCGATCACCGCCTGGGCGAAACCGCTCGCCACGGCCTCTCTTACAGCCCGCTTGTCAGCTGCCTTGAGGCTTCCGGTGAGCAGAACGGTGCGGATCCCGAAACTCTCGAACGTGCTGACGGCGTTGCGGTAATGCTGTTCCGCGAGAATCTCGGTCGGCGCCATCAAGGCCGCTTGATAGCCGTTTCGAATGGCGGCGAACATTGCCATGAATGCGACGATCGTCTTTCCGCTCCCGACATCACCCTGCACCAGCCGATTCATCGGACGCGACGAGCGCATATCGTCGGCGATCGCTTCGAAGACTCGCTTCTGAGCTCCCGTCAGTTCAAAGGGCGCAAGCGCGACCGCCTCACGGCGAAGATTCCCGTCGATCGAGATCGCTTCTCCTTTGTCGTCCTCGAGCCGTTCAAGCCGCCTCAGTCTGGCGGCAAACACGAGCCAGAAGAATTCTTCAAAAATAAGGCGCTTCTGCGCATCGCTCCGGAATCGGGCGTATTCGGCGACCTTTGCCCCCTCGGGAGGAAAATGGATGCCGCGCAGAGCCGATTCGCGCGAAACGAGCCCCGCTCGTTTCAGTAGTTCCGGCGGCAGTTGCTCCGGAACGGCCCCGTCTGAGAGATTCTCCAGAATGCGGAAAACGATCTCGCGCAGCCTCTTTGTTTGAAACTCGCCGAGTTTTCGATAGACGGGCACCGCGCGCCCGTTGTGGACCATCAAAAGTTCAGGATCCGCCGTGTCGTCTTCAAGTTCGAGATCCACGTCTTCACCGTATTCGTCGTCAGGCAACGGGAGAATTTCGAGGTCTTCGGGCTTGTTGACGCGGAGCGCGAAAGACGCTCGCCGGCTGTCCCATTCCCATTTGCCGAACGCGACGAACCGAACGCCGCGGGCAAATCGTTCCTGGTAGTAGCTGATGACCCGGTTGGCGGATTTTCCCGAAATGAACCACCAGACGACAACCGGTTTCAGGCGACGCTCGCGGTCTGCGGCATTGATCTCGAAGATGAACAACGGCGGCGCCTTCGGCGACCGGTTCTTTCCGACGCGGTAACCGCCGGAAACGCGAACATAGAGTTCGACCGATGCTTCAACGTTCGGGGTCAGACTGTCGATCCGCGCAAAATTGGATCGATCTTCGTAGCGCATCGGGTAATAATTCAGAAGATCCTCGACCGTGACTTCGTCGATTTCGGTCTTGAGCACGAATCCGGCGACCGCGGCCGCGAGTTTGCGGGAAACGCCGCGTGAGATCTTCATGAAGTCGAAGTTGTGAAGCGAGGCAATAGGTGTTGAAAGTTCGATTTTCATGGCAGTAATGACGCCCGGCCTGAGGCGCCGCGCGTCCGGAAGGTTTGCCGTGACAAACCCGGTGATCAGGTTTCGAGCGTGAAAGGATTGAAATCGGTGTCCCGATCGAAATAATCCTCGTGCTCGGCGCGTTTCAGGAAGCCGACGATGAGATACGTAAACGGCGTTGCGACGACTTCCCACATGACTTTGAGGAAATAATTGCCGATCATGACACTCACGAGCTGTTCGTTTGACCAAACCCCGTAGAATGCGATCGGATAAAAGATCAGCGAATCCGCGATCTCGCCGGCGATCGTCGAGGCGATCGTCCGGACAAACAGCAACCTGCCCGACATCCAGATCTTGATCTTGGCAAGGACGAATGAGTTGACGAATTCTCCCAGCCAGAAAGCGGTCAGCGACGCCGCAACGATCCGCGGCGTCTGGCCGAAGATCATCTCGATCGCACGCTGGCGATCCTCGCCCATCGTCGACGCCGCCGGAAGGTTTGTGACGACCCACGCCATCACCGACGCGAAGAACAGAGCGCCGAACCCGGCCCAGATCACCTTTCTCGATCTGGCGTAGCCGTAAACTTCGGTGAGGATGTCTCCGAACAGATAACTGATCGGGAAAAACAGCACTCCGGCACCGAATATATACTCACCGTAGAACGGAAGATTGACAGTCGAAACCTTGTGCACTCCGATCAGGTTCGAGCAGAGCAGGACGGCCACGAATGCCGCCATGATGAGGTCATAGTACTTGTACTGTCGTTCGTGCGTCATCGTCCGATATCGTGGCGGAACTGCATTCCGTTCCATGAAATGTCGTTGACCGCGACGTAGGCCCGGTCGAGTGCCTCCGCCAGGGTTTCACCGGTCGACGTCACCCCGAGAACACGTCCGCCGTTGGTCACGAAGTGCCCGGTTTCATCAAGTCCCGTGCCGGCATGATAAATGTAGGTGTCCGGGTGACGTTCCGCAAGGTCGAGACCATAGATAATGTCGCCCTTTTGCGGTGCCGCCGGATAACCGTGCGCGGCGAGAACGACACACGCGGCGCTTCTCTCGCTCCACCGCAAGTCGAATCCCGCAAGTTCACCGTTCGTCATCCGCATGCAAACTTCGGTCAGATCGGACTCCAGCAGCGGCAATATGACCTGCGTCTCGGGATCACCGAAACGCACGTTGTATTCAAGCACCTTCGGACCCTGAGGGGTCAGCATCAAACCGAGAAAGAGTATTCCCCGGAATGGAAAACCATCCGCGACGCAGCCTTTCAGCGTCGGACGCACGATCGTCTCCTCGATCTCGGCCAGAAGTTCGACATCGATCAAAGAACGATCGGCGATCGTCCCCATTCCGCCGGTGTTCGGTCCCTGATCGCCGTCGCCGATCCGCTTGTGGTCGCGAACCGGAGGCATGAGCCGGTATGCGAGCCCGTCGCAGAAGGCGAGCAGTGAAACTTCTCGGCCCCGGAGACATTCTTCGAGCACGATCAGTTCGGCGGCCTCGGTGCCGCATGTCTCGATCAGATCGTCCAGGGATTCGACGGCGGTCGCGCGATCCGGCGCGACGACAACTCCCTTTCCGGCGGCCAATCCGTCAGCCTTAACGACAACCGGATCGATCGGTTCTCCGAAGACGCCTTCGACGAGTATTTGCCGGGCGTCGTCGACTCCCCGGGCGATGCGGTAAATCGCGGTCGGGACCGAGTGCCGGTCCATGAAATCCTTCGCAAAAGCCTTCGATGATTCGAGGCGGGCGGCGTTTTTCGACACGCCGACGATTCTGAGTGCGTGACGCTGAAATTCGTCAACGATCCCGAGCGCCAGCGACGTCTCTCCGCCAACAAACGTGAGATCGATCGAGTTGCGCGAAGCGAATCCCGCAAGTCCATCGATATCAGTGGGTTTGATCGGAACCAACTCGGCGATCCGGCCGATTCCCGCGTTCCCGTCGGCACAATACGCGCGTTCAACTTGCGGGCTATTTGCGAATGCGGAGCATAAAGCGTGCTCCCGCCCACCGGAACCGACGACTAGAATTTTCATACCTATCGAGTTGCCCCAAACGCACTTGACAGTGGTATTTATTAGTTATACTTTCAACAAAGAATCGTGCGATATTTCGATTTTGAATAAGTTTGACCTATTCAAGATGTTTTATCAAACGTAGTCCGATATTTTAGTGAGCTCTTTCGCCTCTGTCTTTGACCGCTCATTTGCGCAGATACCGGACGTATCAGGGAGGGCAAGATGTCACCGCAAACCAGTCCAGAAAAGCCGCCGACTGATAGACTGATCGACGACACGGGGGAATTCCAAGACACCGAAATTCAATGTATCGATTGCGGTCAGGATTTTGTCTGGTCGGCCGGCGAACAGCTCTTTTTCCGCGATAAGAATCTCAAGAATCCGCCGAAGCGATGCAAGGCCTGCAAGAAGGCAAAGAACGAGCGTCTGGCAGCCATCACGGCGGCCCAGAGTGCCGGCATCAAACAACGAATCGAAGTCGCCGTTCACTGCGCCAGGTGCAACGCGTATACAACCGTTCCGTTTTATCCTTCGCAGGGCCGTCCCGTCCTCTGTCGCAGCTGTTTCCTTGAACAACACCCGGAACTTCTTGGTCCAGTTTAGACTTCCGATACACGCTATAAAAGTGCAACCGCCGCGATTTCGATAACGATTCGCGGCGGTTTCAGATGCCCTCAATTATGTAACTTGAATTTAAAAATTAAACAGGGCGATGTCTCCCACACCATCGCCCCTAGGTCACAAGTCCTCACCCCTCGTGACCAATGCTCACCGGGGAGGCGAGCAATTTTGATTTTACACGAGTTTATATATTTTGCAACCGGCAAAAAAATAAATATCGCTATTTCAAACCATAGAAAGTCCACGGGTTAGGAAAGCTATCGACCGTCAGAGCACCGACAAAAAACCGGCGTTCACCCGGTGACGCTTCGACTTCCAACGTATAATCACCGGTCTCGGCAGAGTCGTCGACCGTGAGGGTAAAATCCGCAAAGACAGACGCGATGCCGAGTTTGTGAACACGGCGCCAGTCATTGTCAACCATGACGCTTGCCGACGATGTGGATAGTTTCACGGAGTCGGAAGCAAGCCCGCTTCCATTAGCGCTGACGACGAACGAAGCACCGGCGTTCAGCGGGATCGGAAGGTCGGCAAACTGCCCGTTGAAACCGATTCCGTCGACCGTTCGCCTGAAACTCCAGAACGTTCGCGACTCGATCCGATAGACTCTCGGTTGAGCAACTTGGACGATCCCGAGGCTGCCGCCAAATTCTCGGTCCTGATCGGCCGCGCAATCCTGCGCGAAGATCTCATAGTCACCGGTCTCGAGTCCGTCAATGGCAAACGTGCCGTCGTCCCGGCCGAAACGTCCGGCAACAACCTTCCCCGTTGACTGATCGACCGCCCAAACCGCAAATTCCTGTGTTCCGCGTACCCCGGCGACGCTGACGCGTCCCGAAACGGTCGCCGTCAGAGACGCAGGATACCGGGCCTTGACCGCCGACAGATCGTCGTCGGACAACGTTCGCTTCGAGAATCCCTGGACGCCGTACATGCCGTTGCGCGCCTGCAATTCATACATCGTCGCCCCCATGACGGGCGTGTGTTCCAACCCGAGAAGATGTCCTATCTCGTGCGTCAGGGTCGACTGCAGATCGAACGTGCCGAACGAACCGTCCGTCGAGAATTGCTGTATCGGGTTAAGCACGATGTCGGCTTCCGCGATCTCGCCGCGCCGGCCGTAAAATACTCGTGTCCGCGCCGGGATCTGCATTGACGACGATCCGAGCGCGAGCATGTTTTCCGGGGTCGCGGCGATGGTGATCAGGTTCAGACCGTCGCCTGCCTTCCCTGAAGCGCTGACCGACAAGCGGTCACTCCACGTGTACTCGAATTCGATTCCGGTGGCAGCGGTCCACGCCTGAAAACTCGCGGCAACCGCACCTTCGACGTCGCTCTCAGGTTTGATCGAGTTGGGCGACCGCAACAGCGAGTTCGAGATCTCAACCCGAATGCGCTTCTTCTGCCAACGATCCGCAGACGATTGCTGCGACGCACCCGGATCCGTGTCGGCAAACGCCGTGAGCGCCGCCAACATCAGCACGAAGAATACGCCGATGGGATTGAAGCGAGTCAATATATCAGGAATTTGCGTCTTCGCGTCCGACGTTCTCGAGGTCCGCGAAACCGACGACGAGCAACAGCGCGATCAACGCCAGCGTCATCAGAACATAAAGGAACGCGATCTGCTCAAAATAGATCAGAGCGCCAATGACGATCGCCACCGCGACCAACCAAAAAAGGGCCACCGTGCGTCGGCTGAAACTGGATTTCTTCTGCATAAAAATGGTGCTTTCCCGCGAAAGCTCTCCTAAGTTGATATCAAATAATCTTGATCCGTACAACGAATTTTTGATTCTTTCACAGGTCCGCCGAATCAATCAACTATCCTGAGCGGTAGTTTTGAGTAGTCCGGCACGCCTTCCTCTTCATATTGTTCAGGCAATCGGCCGACACGACGGTCCCGACCCTTTCTCCCGACATCGACTATGTCGAGGCGCTCAAGTACAACGTCGTCAGCAGCCTTTGACTTGATCTTGTCCAGATCCGCGGTGATCGACGCTCCGCTCGCAGCCGACCGCCTGACAATGACGACGTCGTCCGGGCGCCCGTCCCGGGAAAGTCCGCCGGCGGCCGCGATCGCCCTCGACAAAGTCATCCCTTCCCGAAACTGGACGGGCCGCGGATTATTGACACCCCCGATCACATACACCGGGAAGGCTTCGTTGACGGTTACAATGTCACCTGAAAAGATCTCGGGATTCGACTCCGGCTTCCCTTTCAACAGGTCACTGAGACTGATGTTCAGAAATGTCGAACCGTTGCCCTCGGTCGCCTTCATGTCGGGTGCCGGGGAAACCGCGCCGGCGCCGCAGGATTGGTTCGCCGGGCGGAAGACCTGGATCTCGCCGCCAAGTTGGTCGGTCAGACCGCCGGAAAGAACTATCAGTTCGGCCAAGGAAACCTGCCTCTTCAACTGAAATCTCTGCGGCGTCCGGACCGCGCCGTAGACGACCGCCGTCGGGCGCGAAGACGTATCGAGAATCCGGACCACGACCTTCGGCTCACGGAGCATGCGCTTCAATGCATTTTCGATCTTCAGGGAAA
>JAKOSS010000991.1 GCA_029777145.1 Acidobacteriota bacterium
AACCTCCGGACGGTCGAAGCATCGTCCTTCCAGATCGCGTTGGCCAACAGACATGCAGATTCTATCCGCCGCCAATTCTGCGCCCCGTAGCGCGCCGCGATCGCTTGTCGCGCTTCGTCGGCGGTAGTCTTGTTGTTGTCGGTGGCCCGAAGCAACTCCGCCTCTTCTTCGAGATCGTTTAGTATGGGCAGAATCGGCAATCGGTCCTCGATCATATGAGCTTATTCTATGACGGGATTACGAGTCGGCGAAACGAACTGCATCTTCGGGCTCGCGAAAAAGCTTGACGCAAGGGCGGGTTGGGTCTAGCCTGTTCCTGATTCCGGCAAACTCAGAAAGCCGGGCGCTTTCACCGGTCTTGAAATCGTGGGACGAGGCACGTGTGCTTCTGAACGGTGGCCAAAATGCTCAAACTACTTGCGTTCCTTTTGACGGCGACTTGTTTGTTTTGCATCGCCGTCTGCAGGGTGTCAAACGACTCCCCTTCAAATTTGACGAATGACGATATCGAGGAAACGGTTTCGTTGTTCTTTCAGGCGTCCCTGGCGAATGATTCGTCGGCGCTCAAAAAAATCACGTCCAGTATTCCCGACGATTTCTACGTTAAGTGGAACGAGTGTGAACCGGTTCCACCGCCTGACCGTGTCGAATCGCCGGAATACGGCGAAGGTCAACTGATCTGGGGAACAAGACGCGTTACCGAAATCGAGCGCTCGTTTGCGTCAACGGATCTTCAAGACACCGTTCGCAAGATACGGGAACAGAATCTTGACTATTTCGTCATTCTCGACCGCCAAACAGCAGGCGATCACGCACTTGTCAAGGTCGATTTCGGGGACCGCCTGAGCTATCGCCTGAGAGTGATGGCATTCGAGATGGAACGTAGCTCCGGCAGATGGCGCATCTTTGCGGTAACAACGTATGCGTTCTTGATGTCAAAGAACCCCCATTTCGCGGGAGAGGAATGTCGGCAAATCTCGTGATTCCGGCGATCCCGGATCATCAAACAGGATCCGCGAAGTATCGATCGGAAACGCGAGTCCGGCGGGGGATCGTTGGTGCTTTGGGATTTGGAGACTGGCCTCCGAGTAGAACATTCTGACTCTAATTCATACATGACCGCCGTGTACTTTCAAGAAATCCTGTTGTTTATGTTGATGAGCTTGCTCATGACGTCGTGTTCAGTCGTTCCGCAAGCTCTGAATAACTCCGGCCCGGCAAACGACATCCAACCTGACGTTGAAGCGCAGATGCGTCGGCCGCCGGAAGGTGTAGTTCGAATCTTCTCGGTAGATGCCGCATCTGCTTGGGCGGTCGTCCGTGACGGCACCGTTTTGAGAACCGATGACGGCGGGAAGTCGTGGCGCGTCCCGTCGAGAAACCTTGATAACGGCCTGGTTAGTGAGATCAGGAGGAATGTCGTTGACCTCTATTTTATTTCGCCGGAACACGGCTGGATAACGAGTTTCGACAAAACGTGGGAAACGAAAACCGGGGGACTATCTTGGGATCTGGCCTACAACGAACGAATAAACAACATTTTCTTCACCGATGCGAACGCCGGTTGGATGAACCGCGGACGTGATGGCGATAGTGCAAATTGGTTAACTCAGGACGGCGGAGCCACTTGGCAGCGCTGTCAGAATTCCGGCGCCGGGTCGGTACCGGCGTGGCTAACATCGAGCGTGTTTTTCGTTTCGTCAAAAATCGGTTGGATGACGACGTCGCGACACGTTGATAATGAATTCGTGATGACCGGAATTTCGAAAACGGTGGACGGGGGCTGTAATTGGAATCGTATTTGGAAATCCACGGTTGACCCCGACGAACGGTTTGGGGACCTGTTCTTCATTGACGAAAACACCGGTTGGTTTTGCGCGAACGACGCCCTGTACAACACTACTGACGGCGGCCGCAATTGGAAAAGAATCGATGTCGCCAGCGGCGATGACGGGCAGATCGAAGCGTACTTTTTTGATAGCGCCGAGAACGGGTGGGTGCTTTTTACGGGTTCGCCGGAAACCGCCAGGATCGTCAAAACCTCCGATGGAGGGCGAACCTGGTCGAGTGCGACAAGAAACTTGCTGGTTGACGAGTTCCGGACACGAATCCCATTCCCGAAGGTGCCCGAAGGGCTCAGACGAGTCGGAGTCGTCTTCGCAAACTTGGGCGATCGGCGTCAAGGCGCCGAGAACATGATCTCAGAATTTAGAGATCGTTATGAGAAGTCCAGGTTTGATTTTTGCGGCGTTCATTTTGTTATCTGCACCGGCAATCGGGCAACAGTCATTTCTGAAAGAGGCCGTGAATCACTTGGATTGCCGGAATTGCTCTTTCATCCCGATGAAGGCGAAGTCGCCGGGATCGCAATCGGAAACGTTCCCCTGATCATCGGCTTGCGGGCATTCGAAGATCACGTGCGGCGATCTGCGCCGGCCTCAACACGGCCACTGCGAACGTTACCGAAATCACGGCCACGGTTGAACGAACTCCCGCATTCATACTCGATCTGAGGCAAAGGCGACGGTCGACCGCCGCCCTTGCCGTTCGCCTCGGCACCTGCGGATCGCCCCCCGACGTTCCAACGCCGGCGCGAGGTGAAGTCTCGGGAAATTCATCCGAAATCCGGGGCCTGGCCGCGCACTTTCGGGATCGACGTCAATCAAACGGTCCACCCTCATTCAATGGACGAGCCATTCGGGCGATTGATGTGCGGCGACGTATCGCACGTCCCACCCCAGCCCCGCACCGATTAACGAAGATTCCGGAAATTTCCCGAACTCGCAGGTCAGCGTCAGTTGCTCCCCGAAAGATCGCCGACGAGCACTCCCCGATCGGTTCGCGTCAAATCCCCCATGATCACTCCCCAATCGGTCCGCGACAAGTCTCCGAAAATTACGCCCCGATCGGTGCGTGTGAAGTCTCCCACCAAGACTCCCCATTCGCTTCGGGCGAGGTCGCCGACCAAGACTCCCCAATCCGTCCGGGCGATGTCCCCGACAAGCACACCCCAATCGGTTCGGCCGAGATCGCCCATGATGACGCCCCAATCGGTTCGGCTGAGATCGCCCATGATGACGCCCCAATCGGGTCGGCCGAGATCGCCCATGATGACGCCCCAATCGGTTCGGCCGAGATCACCCATGATGACGCCCCAGTCGATCGGGACCCGCTTTCCGTCCGGTCCGATCAATTCAACGCCGCGACCGGATTCGTCATAAAGATAAGTTGTCCAACTGGGTTTCTCACTGCGGCGATAGGGGTCCGACAGACGCCCGATTCGACCTGCGGCGTCGAATTCAGCGTCGATGAAAGTCGTGCCTCCCGGTGACGATTGCTCGATTCTGACCGGGCGTCCCAAACCATCAAGAGAGGCGGTCGCTTCGGACCAATGGTCGGCGTCGGCCCGAGTTCGGCGCGAGATCTGAAAAGATCCGGGCGTGTCCCGATAGGTCAGCTCAGTTACGGTCTCAGGCTCATCGCCCATCGCCGGCGTCCACGATCCGGTGAGACGGCGCGTTTCGGGTTCATATCGAAACTTCGTTTCTCTGCCGTTCGCGGCCCGGTTCCAGATCAGAAATCCGGAGACGGCGTCGAAACGATTCTCAATCGTCGAACCGGCATCGCTGTCGATGCCGTGCCCGGGATCGATCGAAGTTACGCGGATCGGCAGCGAGTGCGTCCGCTCGTCAAAAGTTGCGCGCCGGATCTTGCCGCTCGGATCGACGATCTCAACCGCGTTTCCGAAATCATCGAACCGCGCTGTCGAACCGGCAGTCGGTACTTCCGTTTCATCATCGCCGGTGGACCTTTCCCATACTCCCCACGACGTTCGGTTACCGCGCGGTCCCCCAGGCCCAAGACGCGGTTCATCGTACCGGCTGAAAGCCTTCGAAACGAGAGCGCCGTTGCTGTCGAAAACCGAAACCGATCCGACAAGTCCGGCCAATCCGTTGTTTCGATAACCGGAGCGGATCTCCGCCGGAATCGTCGGATCGTCGACAACGTAGGCGAATTCCAGTGTTTTCGTATAGGCCGCGCCGGCGCCGCTGAAAGTTCTCGTAAGCGAGCGAATCAAGAGCGGCTGATCGGGAGATCCGAGTTGTTCGTCATTCGCGTAACTCATCGACTCGACGCTGCGCAGCTGACCGCCCGATCGCTCGCGGATGAGCGATTCGATCGACGTAACGCGGGGATTTCGGCCGATCATTCCGAACGGCCGGCTGACCTCGGTCCTGGTCCAGTTCGCGGTTCGGATTGCGGCGAGCCGGCCGGACGCGGCGTAGAT
>JAKOSS010000992.1 GCA_029777145.1 Acidobacteriota bacterium
CAACTGCCGCCGAAGGACGCCGTGCGGATCGAAGAGATGATCAATTACTTCGATTACGACTACCCGCAGCCGATCGGCGAGGTGCCGTTCTCGGTCAATACCGAGGTCGCGTCCGCGCCTTGGAACGACGGTCACAAATTGGTCCTGATCGGGTTGCAGGGCAAAAAGATGCAGCTCGAGAACGCCCCGCCGGCGAACCTCGTATTTCTCGTCGATGTCTCGGGTTCGATGAGCGATCCGAACAAACTGCCTTTGCTGAAACAAGGCCTGCGGACGCTGGTCGATCAGCTTTCGGCGCGCGACCGCGTCGCGATCGTCGTTTATGCCGGCGCTTCGGGGCTCGCTCTTTCATCGACGTCCGCTTCGCATCGGGGCGAGATCGTGGCCGCGCTCGACAATCTTGAAGCGGGCGGATCGACGAACGGCGCGGGCGGGATCAGGCTCGCTTACAAGATCGCCGAGGAGAACATGATAAAAGACGGGATCAATCGCGTGATCCTTGCCACCGACGGCGATTTCAACGTCGGCATGACGAGCGATTCGGAACTCGTCTCGCTGATCGAAGCGAAGCGGCAAAGCGGCGTCTCTCTTTCGGTTCTGGGATTCGGACGCGGAAATCTCAACGACTCGATGATGGAAAAGCTGGCCGACAAGGGAAACGGCAACTATGCTTACATTGATTCAGCGGAAGAGGCCCGGAAGGCGCTCGGCTCGCAGGTTTCGGGCACGCTGTTCACGATCGCAAAGGACGTCAAGATCCAGGTCGAATTCAACCCGGCGAAGGTCGCGGGATACCGCCTGATCGGATACGAGAATCGGTTGCTGGCAAACCGCGATTTCGAGGACGATACCAAAGACGCCGGCGAGATCGGCGCCGGGCATTCGGTGACGGCGCTCTACGAGATCGTTCCGGTCGGTGGCAAGATCGACAACCCGGGGATCGGCGAACTCAAATACGGCCGCGTCGAACCGTCGGATACGAAGTTCTCGAACGAATTGCTGACCGTCAAACTGCGCTACAAAGAGCCCAACGGATCCGAGAGCCGGTTGCTTTCGGTCGGACAGCTCGACAATTCGACGGAGTTCTCGGGCGCGAGCGAGAACCTCAGGTTCGCGGCGGCGGTCGCGGGGTTCGGAATGGTGCTCCGCGATTCGCGTTACAAGGGCAACGCCACTTTCAGCAACGTCTGGCAGATCGCGAACGCGGCGCGCGGCAACGATCTGAGTGCATATCGGAGCGAGTTTCTCGATCTCGTCCGACGGGCCGGGCGACTGAAGCGACGGGCGTAGGGTTTCAAATTCAAAATTCAAAATTCAAAATTCAAGAAGGGCCCTTGAACTTTGATCTTGGGCCTTTGATTTTCGTGAGTCTTGAATCTTGATTATTGAATTTCGACTCCCGACTCCGAACTCCTGACTCTGGACCTCGACCCACAAATCTTGAATCTTGAATCTTGAATTTTGAATCTAATAATGTGCATTGTTTTGATACAATAGCGGCAATGAAACTTCGTGCCCTTATTGTTGACGATGACGAGGCGACCCTCGACCTCATGAAGTTCCGTCTCGAGAACGACGGATTCAACGTAACTACCTCATCCCGCGGCACTTCCGCGCTTGAGAATCTCCGCGAGTTTGACTTCGATATCATCCTTACGGACTACAATCTGCCCGACTCGAACGGCATTGAGATCGTCCGGGCGGCGAAGGAATTGTCGCCCGAGACCGAGATCATCATGATCACGGCATTCGGTTCGATGGACAAAGCGATCGAGGCGACCAAAGCAGGGGCGTTCTATTACGTTGAGAAACCCGTCAAATTTGACGAGCTTCGGGTTCTGATCGAGAAGGCGGTCGAGCGCAAGCAGCAAAAGAGCGAGATCCGTGAACTCCGCGGACGGCTCGCCAGCCGTTCGTCGTACGAGGGCATCATCGGCGGAAGCCGCGCGATGCAGGACATTTACGAGATCATCGAATCGGTCGC
>JAKOSS010000116.1 GCA_029777145.1 Acidobacteriota bacterium
ACGATCCGACAAATCCGTGTCGGCGCAAGCGATGGTTCGATCGTGACGCGGACCGGCTTACTCCCCACCGCCTACTTCGAAATAGCTGACAGTTGATAGGTGAAAGCGGATAGCGGTCTGACCACTGACCACCGACCAC
Organism: Acidobacteriota bacterium; assembly: GCA_029777145.1. The sequence continues at coordinate 140 of JAKOSS010000116.1, forward strand.
CGACCACCGACTAAAACGTTTGACTTTTACTTCTTAAAGTTTTACTTTAACTTTCGAATCCGTTTCGGAGCCCTTCAATCTTGCAAAACGTGGAAATTACTACAATTACGGCCGAGCCGATCGGCGAAACGGCGACCGTTTTCGCGGGCGATTACTTGAACAAACTGAGCGGTGAAACGATCGAGCGCGAGTGCCGGCAAAAACTGAGCGCCGGGGCGAAGAAGCTCGTCGTTGATTTTTCCGAGACGGAGATCGTCAATTCGATCGGCGTTTCGATCCTACTCGGCGTAATCGACGCCGCGCAGGACGCCGGCGCCGAAGTCGTCTTTTCCGACGTCAGATCCGAAACCCAGGAGCTCTTCGAAATGCTCGGCCTGACGAATCATGTCCGGCTCTTATGATCTTTGACCTTTGAGCTTCGATCTTTGTCAGTTGTCATTGGTCATTCGTCCTTCGTCAGTTGATTTCAGACCGGATTCTTAAAGCCAAAAAACAATGGCAACGGACAAATGACCAAATACAACTGACAAAGATCAAAGGTCCAAGTTCGAAGACCCCTTCCCGACCATGCAAAATTCACAGAAACTGATCCATACATTCGGGGCGTTGGCCGAACTCGGCAGCGAGGTCGCGCAGAAGCAGAATTTCCAGGAAATGATGCGGACGTCGCTGCATCTGCTGCTCGGGAGCCTCGCGATCATGCGCGGCGGCATCGCTCGATTTTCGCGTTTCGGGCACGAGTTGAACATGCTCGTCGTCCGCGGTTTCGGTGAAGAATTTCCGCTCAGTCTTTCGCTCTGCTATGAAGACGAGCGCCAGTTTCTGGTCAATGGGCTCTACCCGATCGAGGTCAGCCAGGCGAAGGTCCTTCCGTTCTTTCAGATCTATGACGAGAGTTTCGAAAAACGACGGATCGAACTCCTGATCCCGCTGGTCATCCGCGACGAGATCGTCGGCGTCGTCATGCTCGGCGAAAAAGCGAACGGCGAGCCGTACACGAACTACGACAAGGACATCATCTGCGCGATGGCGCGGCACGTCGGCGTGGCGATCGCGCAGCGCAATCTGATGGCCGAACTCGAGCGACGCGCGGAAGAGAACCGCCGGCTCTACGACGATCTGAAAACCACGTACGCCGACACGGTCAAGGCGTTCGCGGCGGCGATCGACTGCAAGGACAAGTACACCGAAGGGCATTCGGTCCGCGTCGGAAAATACTCGGAGATCATCGCCGAGGAACTCGGCTGGGACGAACCCGAGGTCGAAGGAGCGGCGGTCGCCGGCTACCTTCACGACGTCGGCAAACTGACCGTCGAGCGCAACATCATCAACGCTCCGTACCGCATCAACGCCAAGGAATCGGCCGAACTTTCGAAGCATCCGTCGGTCGGATACGAGATCCTGCTTCCGATCCATCATCCGTACGCGGACGTTCCGCTTGCCGCCAAATATCATCATGAACGGCTTGACGGGCGCGGTTATCCGGACGGGCTGATCGACCGTGAAATACCCTACATCGCGAAGATCGTGAATCTCGCCGATTCATTCGACGCGATGACGACCGACCGTCCGTACAAACGCCGGCGGCCGGCGCCGGAAGTGATCGACGATCTTTCACGAAACGCCGGACGTCAATTTTCGCCCGATCTCGTGTCGGCGTTCATGCGCGGGATGCTGAAGGAATTGAACGGCGAGTCGAAGGTGAAACGATTCCGCAAGCTTCTTGGTCGGGATTATATGGAGACTGAGGGACTCGCGCCGCTCATCGCCGGAGCGCTCAACGATATGGCGCCGACGACTCATCTGACGGCGATCGCCTGATCACTGTTCGCCAAGCCACGAGGCGGCGTCTTCGACCGACTTGAAAACCCTTGACCGCAGGCCGCGGTTGTTCGCGACGAGTTCACCGAATCGATTGATCTCGTCGTGTGCCGCGCGGCGGTCGACGAAGGCGACGACCATCTTGTCGGTTACAAGATTCGGCAACTCCTTTGCGAATTCGTACATTTCGCCCGCGGTCACGTTTCCGGAAATATTTTCTTCGATCAACACCTTCACAAGTCCTTGCCGGCGGCACTCGTCAAGAACTTCCGTCCAATAACGGCGGCTGATCTCGACGCTGTCCTCGTCGCCCTCGACGTAAGCGTGGATGTAGCTTTCCCGCCGGTTGAACTCGATCCGATAAGCCTTTTCTTCGATGACCTTGTAACTGTTCATGACCTGAAAATTTCGCTGATGGGGCAAAATACCCGATGGCAACAATGCGGATTCAGAACTCGAATCGGCATCAAGGCAGATAACCTTTCTGGATCGGCACATCGCCGCTGAGACCGAAATGCGTCGTCAAAATTCCCGAAGTTGTCCGGTCGACGTACCAATCGCCGTCCCTGAAGACGGCGACATCCGTCTTTCCGTCGCCGTCGTAGTCGGCCGGAACCGGTTCATCGGTTGAGATCCCGAACTGGAAATACGAGACGCCGCCGGAACTTCTCCGAACATACCAGGTTCGGTCCGAAGGCCGGAAAACCGCAAAATCGTCCCGTGCGTCGCCGTCGTAGTCGCCCGGAACCGGTCGGTCGCCCGACGCGCCGAAGCGAATAAACGTGACCGATGAATAGTTGATGTTCGACTGCGCCAGGAACCAGCCGTCGATGCTGTAGCTCGCGAAATCGGCCTTGCCGTCACCGTCGAAATCGCCTGTTACGGGCGTTCCGAAGACGATTCCTGAAAATGTGAGCACGTCTCCGGACGAACTTCGCAGAACGTAATATGTGTGGCTCGACGGACGAAAAACCGCGATGTCCGAACGGCCGTCGCCATCGTAATCGGCAACAACGGGAATGTCGCCGGGAAGTCCCCACGAGTATCCGGCGTACGACGAATCGGCACTTCTGAGAACGTAGAAATCCGGAAACGACGGATCGGCGGCAGCACGAAAGATTGCGACGTCCGTTTTGCCGTCGCCGTCGAAGTCGCCCGGCGCGAGCCGGTCGCCGGCGAGTCCCCAGCTCAACGCCGCAAAACCGTCGGTCGAGCGGTTTTCATACCAGACGCCTTCCGCCGGTCGAAAGACGCTGATGTCGCTCTTTCCGTCGCCGTCGAAATCCGCGCGCGTAACTGTCGAAGGATTCGTCGCGCCGTCGAACGATTCGGTCACGAGCGTGTTGTTTGAGCCCGATCCGGCGTTCTGGATCGAAGCGTTGATCCCCAATCCGCGTATCGCGAACCCTCTCCAGACGCGCGCCACGTCGCCCGAATCCGAGACGTTCGCGGCGATCACGATCGCGTCGCGCGCCTGCAGCATCGTCGGATTCGACGGACTGATCTTCATACCGTCGGTCACATACTGCATGGCGCGGCGATTACCGTCGGCGGCACCGTGAAAATCGATGAGTTGTCCGCGGACCTCCCACAGAACCGTCGACCAGAATTCGCCGAGGTTGTGGACTTGATCGCAGGTCGTGACCCCGATCGGTCCCCGCGGATAGGCGCTGTTCGGCGGCGGATTCGACGTCGTCGTGCCGATCAGCGTATTGCAGTCGGCATTTACATATTTGAACGTCAGCGGGCTGTGCGGCTTTCCGTTCGGTCCCAGACACGAGCGACGGGCGACAGGGAATCGGCGGATCCCGTGGTAATAGTTCGAATCAAATCCGGGGACGATCTGTCTCGTGACGTAACCGCCGATGGCGTTTATTCCGCACGGATCGTCGGTCGGTTCCGAAAGCAGTGCGAGCGCGAAGAAATCGGACCAGCCTTCGCCCATTCCGCGCGCCATGTTTCCGGACAGACCGGTTGCGTTGGCGTGCAGTCGGCCGGACATTCCGTGCGTCAGTTCATGAACGACGAGCTGGCTGTCGAGCGCGCCGTCGCGGTCAGGATCCGGACCCGTCCAGACGAAGTACTGCGCATGCGGCCGCGAACCGTCGGGCACGGTCGTAAAATTGGCGCCGTTCGTCCCGGTCCCTTCCTGGACCTCGACCGAGATCGAATCGTTGCCGGCTCCGCCGCGGCCGAAATTATCCGTCTGAAAATTTCTTGCCGGCTCCGTGAATCCGAGCAGATAAGTCTCGTCGTGCCAACGGTTCGCGAGATAGAACGCATGAGTGACCGAGCCTTGCTGAAAATTCGACGGCGGGTACGTTTGAGTTGCGGGGACGGGATTTTCGCCGGGCGCGGGAATCCCTGGGGCGGGATTGTATGCAAAGACGAAATTGCGGCCGGCGCCGCCGAACGCCCATCCGTCGGCATCGATGCCCTGGATGTTGTCCCGATCGATCCCGGCCTCGATGTTGTTTCCGATCGTCCGCGTTTCGCCGTCAGGGATCCATCCCGCGTTGTTGAATTGATACGGCGGCTCGTTTCCGACGAGCGTGTAGGATTGCCGCGCGACCGGCGAAGGTTCCGGACAGTTTGTCGCGTCGCCGCAACCCGGTGTTCCGGGCGCGGGGCTATCGGCGGATCTCAGCGGACTCGCAGAATTGCCGTAAACCTCGTATGTCGCGGACTGGGTCTGGTCCTCGGTCAACGACTTAAGCCAAAAAAGCCGATCGGGATCCGTCGCGGCGATCGCCATGAACGTCCGGCCGTGATCCTCGAGAAACACTGTCCACGCCGGAACGACCAATCCGGCAGTCAGCGGAAAGTAGGTCTTCTCGACCCGCAAGCTCGTCGCATTCGAGAGTCCGGCGGCGAGTTTTGCCTTCTTGACCGCATTTTCAGGATCGCCGAAATCACCGTTCGCCGATGTCGTGACGAGCGCCGGGACGATGTCGTTGACGATCCGAACAAGTTCATTTCTATTCGAAAATACCGCCCGGAGTTCGGCCTGGAAGACAGGAACTCCGTTCACCGTCTGCGCGAGCGTCCGGTAGGCGATGTTTCCCGCCGGATTCGCGTAGTCCGCGACAACCGCGAGTTGGTCGGCCTGGCCGCGTTCGAGCCCGAACAATTCGTGATTTTCTTCAAGGAATTCGGAAAGTATCTCGCCGCGTGTCCGGTTCGACGGCTTCGTGAGAAATCCACCGGTTCGGACGGGGCGAACGCCGATGAGCGAAAGATTTCCGATCGGTCCGTCATATTCAATTTCGAAGTCGCGGAAGCGCCCGCGGAATCGTCGCTCGGCTTCGGCCGCACGCTCTTTCCACTTTTCGGCATGTGGCCAATCGCCGCCGGACCGCGCGAGGATCTCCGGGCGAAGATCTTCAGGCACAAGTCTGATGTCGTAGTTTGCGATCGGTGCGGCAGGTGCGGAGGATTCGGCAAGACCGCGCCGGTCGAGCAACGCCGTTGTCGAGAGAACGACGACAACGCCGATCCCGACCATCAGAATCGCCCTCAAAGGGATCGCGAAACGGTTCATTTTCTGCCTCGGATTAAGGAAAAAACTGGCAATTGATCAGACAGACTGACTATAACCCAAAACGGGTTTGGTGAGA
>JAKOSS010000993.1 GCA_029777145.1 Acidobacteriota bacterium
CGGCGACCGCATGATCGCCGAGGTCGAACCCGACCGAAAGACGTATCCGAGCCTGAAGTACGCGCCGTTCAGGATCGACCTTCACGCCGGGATCGGCAAAGGTTGGGACGACCTGACGATCGAAGGCTACATCGGCGGGAAGCTGGTAAAGACCCGGAAGATGTCGGCCAAAGGCGTCGAGCGCGATTTCGTCGTCAAAGCCGACGATACGGAACTCAATGCCGACGGGATCGACATGACGCGCGTCGTTTTCAAGGTTACGGACGAGTACGGAAACACGCTGCCGTTCGCCTTCGGCGCGATCACGTTCACGATCACGAACGGAGAGATCGTCGGCGACAACCCGGCGGTCTTGATCGGCGGTTGCGGAGCGGTCTGGGTGCGATCGGCGATGCGCAAAGGGCCGATCAAACTCGTGGCGAAACATCCGCGCCACGGTTCACGGACGATCGATATCCGGGCGGTTTGAAATCGAGTGCCGTGCGCTGAAGAAATTGCCGCCGAACATGCGAAATCCGCGAACGGTCGTTCGTCGTTTCTCGGGGACGATTTCCAAGCACGTTCAGGAAGGGGTGAAAATGACTCGAACAGGACTTAAAGTATTGATGGTATTTGGGATGATCATCGGCGGACTGACGGCTGAATCGGCGGCGAAACCGAGTGTGACGAAGGCTCCGTACGGTACGACGAGCGACGGCGCAGCGGTCGAGATCTACACCTTGCGGAATTCCGCGGGATCCGAAGCGCGGATCATCACCTACGGCGGAACGGTCGTCTCGCTGCGCGTTCCCGACAAGAACGCGAAACTCGGCGACGTCGTGCTCGGACTCGATTCGCTCAAGGCATACGAGGATCAGAAGTTCTTTCTCGGAGCGCTGATCGGCCGCTATGCGAACCGCATCGCGAAGGGGCGTTTCGAACTCGGCGGCAAGACGTACGAGCTCGCCACGAACAACGGCGAAAATCATCTTCACGGCGGCGTCCGCGGATTCGACCGGGTAGTGTGGTCCGGAAACGGGTTCGTCGATCGCGGCCGCGCAAACCTCAAGTTGACCTACGTCAGCAAGGACGGCGAAGAAGGCTATCCGGGCAAATTGACGGTCGAAGTGACGTATTCGCTGACCGAAGCCAACGAACTGAAAGTGGCGTACATCGCGACGAGCGACAAGGACACGATCTGCAATCTCACCCAGCATTCGTACTTCAATCTTCGCGGATCGGGCGACATTCTCGGGCACGGTCTGATGATCAACGCCGACAGGTTCACGCCGGCCGACGCCGGGTCGATCCCGACAGGAGAACTGCGGTCGGTTTCGGGAACGCCGTTCGATTTCTTGAGTTCAACACCGATCGGCAAGCGCGTTGACGTCGCCGACGAACAGCTGAAATTCGGCAAAGGCTACGATCATAACTGGGTTCTGAACAAGAAAGGCCGCGAATTTTCGCTTGCCGCGCGGCTTTCCGAACCGGAAAGCGGTCGTTCGATGGAGGTCTGGACGACCGAACCGGGACTTCAGTTCTATTCGGGCAATTTCCTCGAAGCTCCGCTCGCGTATCGTTCGGGACTTTGCCTCGAGGCGCAGGTATTTCCGGATTCGCCGAATCATCCGACTTTTCCAAGCGCGGTCTTGAAGAAAGGTGAAACATACCGGCAAACGACCGTTTACAAATTCGGCATCATCAAGGGGGAGAAATGAGATTTTCATCAGTCTTAGCGATCGCGTTCGCCGCCTTCTTCATATCGGCAAGCGTATGCGCGCAGCCGCGGCAGTCGACGCATCCGTCCGTCCTTAAATGGAAGGAAAAGCCCGGCGCGACGTCTGCTCCGAAATCGAAGAAAGTATTTTCCGTCAACAAGTTCGGGGCGAAGGGAGACGGCACGTCCGACGACACGGCGGCGATCCAGGCGGCGATCGACGCGGCGTCGAAAAAAGGCGGCGTCGTAACGTTTGCAAAGGGGACGTACGTCACCGGCGCGCTGTTCATCAAAAGCAACGTCGAGTTCCGCGTCGACGAAGGCGTGACGCTGCTGGCAACGCACGACGACGCCAAATATCCAAAGCGCCCGACGCGCGTGGCCGGGATCGAAATGGAATGGCCGGCGGCGATGATCAACGTCGACGGTGCACGGAACGTCCGGATTTCGGGAAAAGGAACAATCGACGGCAACGGCCAGAAATGGTGGGACAAATACTGGGCGTTGCGCCGCGAGTACGAACCGAAAGGTCTCCGCTGGGCGTCGGATTACGACGCCGAACGCGTCCGGCTGATGCTGGTGTCGAATTCGCGTGACGTCACCGTTGAAAATCTAAGCCTTCGGCGATCCGGTTTCTGGACCGTTCAAGTTCTTTATTCCGAACATGTTACGGTTGACGGCGTGAAGATCTCGGACAACGGAGGCCCGAGTACTGACGGCGTCGACGTCGATTCGTCCCGCTACGTTCTGGTCCAGAACTGCGACATCGACAACAACGACGATGACATCTGTCTCAAGGCCGGACGCGATTTCGACGGCCTACGCGTCAACCGTCCGACCGAGTACATCCTGATCCGTGACAATACCATTCGTCGCGGCGGCGGGGTGATCTCGTTCGGCAGCGAGACCTCGGGCGGGATCCGCCACGTCGTCGCGCTCAACAACGTCGGCATCGGAACCAAGGAAGGCGTACGGTTCAAGTCGGCGAGAACGCGAGGCGGATATGTCGAAGACGTTCTCGTCGACGGCCTGAAGATGGACGGCGTCCCGCTTCCTTTCACGTTCACGCTGAATTGGAATCCGAGCTACTCATACGCGACGATCCCGGCCGGAATGACGAATTATCCCGATTACTGGAAGACGATGAACACGCCTGTCGTCCCCGAAGAGCGCGGCTTCTGTCAGTTTCAGAACATCGTGATCCGGAACGTCGAGGTAAAGAACGCGACGCGGATCTTCACGGCGGAAGGATTGGCGGCGAAGACAATCCAAAACGTGACTTTCGAGAACATCACGGCGCAGGGAAAGGATGCGGGCGAGATCAAATTCGCCAAGAACTGGACGATGAAGAACGTCGTGCTCGATGTTGTTGGATCAAAGCTGAAGATCGTCGAGAGCAGAGACGTTCAAGGACCCGAGTACAAGCCGACAAAATGACCTGTTCGGAATAGCTGATAACTGAAAGCTGAGAGCGCTTAGATTGTTGTCGTTGTCGACTATCAGTTGTCAGCTTTCAGTTATCACCTACTCCGAAGTGAAAAGGTTGGCGTGACAAAGAAGATTACAATGAAGAACCCAATCCTGTTTATCCTGATCATTTCATTCGCGCCGATACTTTTCGCGGATCTTGCCGTAAAGACTTCAGCACAGGTTCGCACGAATTCGCAGTCGTACAACGTTCGCGCGTTCGGCGCGGTCGGTGACGGCAAGACGCTCGATACCGACGCCATCAACAAGGCGATCGAGACGGCCGCGAAGAACGGCGGCGGAACGGTTTTTTTCCCGGCCGGGACTTATCTGAGTTTCTCGATCAGGCTCAAAAGCAATATCACGATCCATCTCGACAACGGCGCGACGATCCTCGCCGCCGATCCGGCCGTTCACAAAGGCAAATATGATCAGTGGGAGCCGAATCCGTGGGACATGTACCAGGATTTCGGCCATTCGCACTGGCAGAATTCGCTGATGTGGGGGATCGGGATCGAGAATTTCGCGATCATCGGACAAGGACGAATCGACGGACTCGGGCTCTCGCGGCGATCGCCCGGACCGCAGAAGCCGCGGACCGAGGGCGAGACGCCGACGAGCATGAAGAACAACGTGTCGCCGCTCGGCGAAACGTCGCCGCTCACCGAAATGAACGGGCTCGGCACGAAAGCGATCGCGCTCAAGCTATCGAAAAACATCACGCTAAAAGACTTTTCGCTCTACCGCGGCGGACATTTCGGACTGCTCGCGACCGGTGTGGACAATCTCGTGATCGACGGCTTGAAAGTTGATACGAACCGCGACGGCTTCGACATCGATTCGTGCCGCAACGTCCGTATTTCGAACGTTTACGTGAATACGCCGAACGACGATGCAATCGTTCTCAAGAGCAGCTACGCGCTCGGATTCGCGCGTGCGACCGAGAACGTGACGATCACGAATTCGCAGGTTTCGGGATTCGATCTCGGAACGATGCTCGACGGAACGTTCAAGACGACGCAGGAATTCGCGCCCGACAAGGATCGCGTCACCGGTCGCATAAAATTCGGCACGGAATCGAACGGAGGCTTCAAAAACATCGCGATCTCGAATATCAACTTCGTTCATTGCCGCGGCCTCGCGATCGAGACCGTCGACGGCGGACCGATCGAGGACGTGACCGTCAACAACATCACGATGCGCGACGTCCTGACCGCACCGCTCTTCATCCGCATCGGAAAGCGCCAGCGCGGCCCTGCCGGAACGCCGGTCGCGACTGCCAGGAGGATCGTCATCAGCAACGTTGTCGTTTCGGGCGCGATTCACGAATTCGCGTCGATCATTGCCGGACTCGCCCAAAGTCCGGTCGAGGACGTATTGCTCAGTAACATCCGGATCCATTACAACGGCGGCGGAACCCGCGAGGACGCCGCCCGCATTCCGCCCGAGAACGAGAAGAATTATCCCGAGCCGAGCATGTTCGGCGTGACGCCGGCGTACGGTTTTTATCTTCGCCACGTCCGCGGAGTGACGTTTGACAACGTCCGGGCTTCGTTCGCCAAGGAGGATCTGCGGCCCCCGTTTTTCCTTGATGATGTCGCGAACGTCGATTTCTTCGGGACCGACGCCCAGACGGCCCCCGGCCTAAAGACATTCGTACTGAGGAACGTCTCGAAACTGCGGATCCGCGACGCCCGGAATATTGAGGATGCGACCGTCGATAAGGTGGAAGCCGGAGATTTCTGAATGCAATTACCCGGCGAACTCCGCGTGAGATAAGAACATGAAAAAGATCATTCCAATATTGGCGCTGACCATCATTTCGGTCGCTGCTGTTTTCGCTCAACCCGGCAAAACGGGCGGCGGCTCGGTCAAACTTGTCGACGAAGGCGGCTTTTTCACGATCTCCAACGGGATCGTAACCGTCAAGATCGAGAAAGACTCGGCGGCGATGGTCTCATATCGCTTTCGCGACTGGGAACTGCTCGGCGGAATGGGACGCGACGGATACTGGACGCTGCCCGCGGTTCAGCTCGATTTCGGACGCAAGCGCACCGCCGGCGTGATCCTCGATCCGGCGTCGAACAAGGGCGAACGGGCGATCGTCTCATGCAAATTCGAATTCGACGGCGATCCGAAGACGGTGCCTTCTGACGTCGAGATGCGGTATTCGCTCGGGCGCGGCGATTCCGGGATCTATCTCGAGGAGATCTGGCATCACAAGCCCGAGCATCCGCGTTTGTCGTTTCCGGTCGGTCGGTTCGTCGTCAAGCTCAACGACGAGATCTTCGACTGGATGACGGTCGACAAGGACCGCTCGATGCAAATGATCTCCGCCGACGACTGGAACCGCGGGATCGAGCAGAACATGAAAGAGGCCCGGCTGATGACGCAGGGCGTGATGAAGGGCCAGGTCGAGCACAAATACGATTATTCGGCCGTCCAGTTTGACACGCCGGCATACGGCTGGTCGTCGACGAAAGACAATATTGGCATCTGGCTGATAAATCCGTCGTTCGAGTACATGAGCGGCGGCCCGACGAAACTTGAACTGAGCGCGCACCGCGATGCAACGTTCACCAACAGCCTGACCGCGCCGGCGCCGCCGACGATCCTCAACGTCTGGAAGGGGCCGCATTACGGCGGAACCGTGCTCGAGGTAGAAAAAGGCGAAGAATGGCGCAAGACGATCGGTCCGTTCATGCTCTACGTGAACGCCGGTCCATCCAACGAGGCGATGTTCAGCGACGCAATCAAAAAAGCGGCAACGGAATCAAAATCGTGGATCTACGATTGGGCGGTCGACGAGCATTATCCGGGCGCGAAAGATCGCGGCTCCGCGACGGGGCAGATCGTTTTGGACGACGTTCCGGGCGCGAAAATGAGCAATCTGTTGGTCGGGCTCACGCATGCCGACTACAAGTCTTCAAACGGCGATAACATCGACTGGCAACGGGACGGAAAATACTATCAGTTCTGGGTCCGAGCCGGTGCCGACGGCACGTTCACGATCCCGAACGTCCGTCCCGGCACATACACGCTGCATGCGTTCGCCAACGGAGTTTTGGGTGAATTTGCCAAAGCGGACGTGACGATCGGGGCCGGGAAATCGTTGAAACTCGGAAAACTCGTTTGGAAGCCGGTGCGTTTCGGCCGCCAGCTTTGGGAGATCGGGATCGCCGACCGAACGGCGCTCGAGTACTACGGCGGAAGCCGCTTCATGCGCTGGGGACTTTACAACGGATATCCAAAGGATTTTCCGAACGACGTTAACTACGTCATCGGAAAAAGCAAATTCGAAACAGACTGGAACGTGATGCAGGTTCCGCGGGCGAAGGGCGATACCGGCAAGGGCCGCGGCGATGAGACCATCTGGCGCGTTTCGTTCGATCTTCCGAGCGTACCGAAAGGGAAGGCGACCTTGCGTATTTCGTTCGCCGGAGCCGAATCGCGCACGCTCGGTCTGAAGATGAACGATCAGCCGATCGGGACGCTCGGCAATCTCCCCGATACGGCCGTGATCCGCCGCAATTCGGTCCGCGGATACTGGTTCGAACGGATGGTTACCTTCGACGCGTCGACGATGAAAGCCGGCACAAACGTCCTGCAGCTGATCGTGCCCGCCGGAAACGTCATGCGCGGCGTCGAATACGATTATCTGCGTCTGGAACTGGACGAAAATGCGAAGTAATGCCTTTGTCATCGGGGTTCTTGTTGCGGTTGCGTTGGCCGCGGTCTCGGTCCGCGCCCAGCAGCCGGAAGTGAA
>JAKOSS010000994.1 GCA_029777145.1 Acidobacteriota bacterium
AAGAAACGCGGCGAGTTCGAATACAGATTCCGATGGGACGACGTCGTTTACGAACCCGGCGAACTCAAGGTCGTGACGTATAAGGACGGCAAAAAGTGGGCGGAAGACGTGGTCCGAACGACCGGCGATGCGTCGGCGATCTCGATGGAAGCCGATCGGTCGGCGATCGCGTCGGACGGCCGCGATCTGTCTTTCATCACGGTTCGCATCAACGACAAGAACGGCGCGATGGTTCCCCGCTCGAAGCACTCGATCCGTTTCGAGATCTCGGGTCCGGGCGAGATCGTCGCGACCGACAACGGCGACGCGACCGACCTCGTCTCGTTTCAGTCGAAGACGCGGAAAGCGTTCAACGGAATGGCGCTCGTGATCGTCCGCGGGATCAAGGGAAAGCCAGGAAAAATCACCGTCCGCGCGGTTTCCGACGGACAGAATTCGGCGCAGACGACATTGGTCGCACGTTGAAGCGACCGATCCGTTGCCATGTGTTCGGCTGTGTTTCCACCACATAGACACAGAGGACACATAGCGACGCCGTAGTTCGGGGCGATTGAATCTAACCGGGTGATCGCAAAATTCTATGTGATCTCCATGTCTTTGTGTTCGGCTGTTTCCATCACATCGACACAGAGGACACATGGCGATGCCGTAGTTCGGGGCGATTGAATCTAACCGGGTGATCGCAAAATTCTATGTGGTCTCCATGTCTATGTGTTCGGCCGTTTTCCACTACATAGACACAGAGGACACATAACGGCGCCGAAATTCGGGGCGATTGAATCTAACCGGGTGATCGCAAAATTCTATGTGATCTCCATGTCTATGTGGTTTGAGCCCAAGATCTTTATGAAGAATTTATCTTTTCTGATCACAATACTCGTCGCGGCGACTGCCGTTTCGGCGCAAAAGCTGACCTTCGACTTCGGCGGCAACGTCCGCGAAACGACCGTTTACAACAACGACCGCGGATTCGGGTTCGAACCGGGATCGAAGGTAAATTGTTCGTCGGAGGGCAAATTTTGCTCGTCCGCGGAGCCGTTCTATTTCTCGGCCAAGGTTCCGGAGGGAAACTATCGAGTGACGGTCCGATACGGCGGCGGAGACGCGGGTGAATTGACGGTCAAGGCCGAACTTCGCCGACTGATGCTCGAGAACGCGCCGCTCAAGAAGGGCGAGGTCAAAACGGCAACGTTCAACGTGAGCGTCCGCACGCCGAATTTTCCGGGCGGTGTCGTGAAACTAAAAGATCGTGTAAAGACCAGGGATTGGTGGTCTTGGGACGACTAGCTCACGCTCGAGTTCAACGGCACGAATCCGATCGTGGGTTCGGTCGAGATCGACCGCGCCGATTCCCTTCCGACGCTTTTCCTTCTCGGCGATTCGACAGTCTGCGACCAACCGCGCGAACCGTACGCGAGTTGGGGACAAATGCTGACGCGTTTCTTCGACGACCGGATCGTTCTCGCGAACCACGCCGAATCGGGCGAGACGCTCCGCAGTTCATTCGGCGCCAAACGGCTCGAGAAGGTCCTGAGTTTATTGAAATCCGGCGATTTCGTGCTGATCCAGTTCGCGCACAACGACGAGAAAGAAAAGGGCGACGGCGTCGGCGCGATGACGACGTTCAAGGCGAGCCTCAAGCAGTACGTCGATGCGATCCGCGCGAAAGGCGGCGTCCCGATCCTCATCACGCCGATGCACCGGCGCACGTTCGACAACGACGGCAAGATCACGAATTCGCACCGGGATTATCCGGACGCGACGCGTCTGGCGGCGAAAGAACTCGGCGTCGCGCTGATCGATCTGACGGCGATGAGCAAGGATTTCTACGAGGCGCTCGGGAAAGAACGGTCAGGACTCGCGTTCAAGGAAGGCGACGGCACGCACCACAACAACTACGGCGCTTACGAACTTGCGAAAATGGTCGCGTCCGAGATCAAACGGCAGAAGCTCGGGCCGGCGAAGTTCCTCGTCAAAGGCTTCAAGAGCTTCGATCCGAAAAAACCCGATTCACCGGAAGCGTTCCGCGTCCCCGCGAGCCCGATGGTGACCGACGTCAAACCGCTCGGCAACTGACTCTGACTTGGCTTGAAAAAACGGTGCAGCGCAACGACATAGTCGCGAAGATTGGGCCGCGGATTACGCGGATGACGCAGATCAAACGGGAAAGAAATCCGTGAAGGTCCGCGCCGCAAGAGTCCGTTTTGGAAGACGGCGGTTTCGCGCTCAAATCGTCCTGATCCTTGTCATCCGCGTTATCCGCGGCTGATTCACCTTCGTTTACGGACCTCGACGAGGAATGCGAGGTTTCCCTGAGCCTCGAAGACGACCGGTTCTCCGACCTCGTAGCCGCGCTGGATCAATTCATGCACCGGCGGGTGTTTTTCGTTCCACATTGAATCGCGGAAAGCGAGAAAGAAATGATCGCCCGTAATTCCCGACTTATCGACCGACTCGATCGCCGAAAATCCCCGGGGGATGAAGAACGCGCGGTCTTCTTCGAGTCCTTCGATCCCGTTCACCTTTTTCACGGCGATGTTCGGACGATTCCGAACTGCGAACCACGTGTCGTATGCAACCAGATCTTCAAACGTGTAGATCGTGA
>JAKOSS010000995.1 GCA_029777145.1 Acidobacteriota bacterium
CGTACCAAGTCGGCAATCCCTGAATGTTCGACGGAAAGATGTTCTTCGGCGTCACCGGAACGCCCATCTTGAAGATCGCCTTCGTGAACAGCGCATTCGCCGACGCCGAGCCGGTGCCGTTCACGTTCGCGAATCTGATTACAAAATCGTTGATCATTATCGTTGTGAAAAACCTCTTCTTCGACTAAATGCCGACCGCCGTCGCAGCATAGGTACGTTATTTCGATGCATGACCAGCGAGCCAACGTAGATAGCCGGTTCAAAGACGACAGTACACCAAGTGAAAATGGGAGGCGAATCTACAGAAGCTCAGTTCAGCGGCAATTCGATTCAATCAGATGCCGAGCTAGAATCCGATGCGGTTTCTGAATCATTGATAACTTCGACCTCAACCTCATCTCCAACGCGAACCGTAGCTTCGGATTTTGAAAGCCACGGCTTAATCTCGTTTTGCTCGACCTTTAGTTCAGATCCACGCGACACCTTTTCGGTAATGAATGTTGTCAGACCCGAGCCGTACTCCTGCCATTTTGAAACTGCAATCGTAAAACGCTCAAAAACCTGACTTGCCTTGAGTACGACTTTTGTCACGGTTACCGAACCGAGCACCTCGCCCGTTTCAGGATCTATAACATCCTCGGCTTCTCCAAGGACGTAGAATCGACTTTCGGAATCTACACCCTTTTCACTTCCAAGATTAATAACTACCGTTGTTGAGTTAATAATTCGGACAATTCGCCCCTTGATCTTAATTCTTGCCATTCTGATCCTCTCTTGAACTCTTCTGCAGTAACGAAACAATCGAGCTATACCTAATATAAATCAGTACGACGACGCAAATGATTAAGACGACCCATGCGAAGATTGGGGGATGCTCGCCCGTTAATAAATTGATTGCAAAGCCACTAAGAATGCCGATAGGAATTTCCATCCATAGGTTGGAATTTCGTTCTGTGGCGATCGCCAAATCGATCGTACGCCGATCCAGCGCCGTACGGAGTTGATTGACAGAAGTCTCCAAATCATGATTTCGTGCCTTCGCCGTCATCAGTTCCACTAAGGTTAATCTATGTCTATCTAACAGAATTGCAGCCATCTCCGGCTTCGCATAGTCGTCAAGAGAATGTGAAGTCAACCCAAGTAGTTCGTCGATCGACTGCAGCTGCCGCTCCGTTGGATCCGATGGGTAAACGGTTTGCGGTGACGATCTTTCGCGCTGTATTACGCGTGACTCGACGTTATTGAATTTCTTCACCATAAGCAATGGACCAATGAACCGACGCCACGACACGGGCGTCTTTCCAGACAGCCATGTCTTCAAAATTGTCAATTTTCATGTGAGGTTGTTTCTCCCCGGTTTTCGAGATCTTCCCCAAAATCCCGCTCGTGAGTTATTAATCCATCCGACTTTCTTGAATCTTGATTATTGAATCTTGAATCAAGAGTTCATGTACGTCTTCGTAACATTGTAAAAGAACTTCTGCATGTCCCAGGCGGCGGTCGGGCAGCGCTCGGCGCAGAGACCGCAGTGGAGACAGACGTCCTCGTCCTTGACCATCACGCGCGTCGTCTTGAGTTCCTCCGACACGTACAGCGGCTGCGTCACGTTCTCGGCCGGAACCTTTAGTTTCGCCCGGAGATCATTATCGTTTTCCTCGTTCTTCGTGAACGTGATGCACGACGTCGGACAGACATCGACGCACGCGTCGCACTCGATGCATTTCGGGCCGTTAAATACCGTCTGGACGTCGCAGTTCAAACAGCGTTCGGCTTCCTTGAACCCCGTCGGTAGATCGAATCCGAGTTCGACCTCCTTCTTGCGGTCGCGGAGCGTCAGCTTCTTGTCGGCCTGCGGAACGATGAACCTTTGATCGTGCGCGATCTCGCTGTCGTACGCCCATTCGTGGATGCCCATTTTCTGGCTCACGAGATTGACGTGCGGCGCAAGGCGTTCGTTGACGTCCTCGCCCTGGCAGAACCGATGGATCGAAACCGCCGCCTGATGCCCGTGCGCGACTGCCGTGATGATGTTTTCCGGTCCGAAAGCTGCGTCGCCGCCGAAGAAGACGCGCGGATTCGTCGACTGAAACGTCACGCGATCGACGACCGGCATGTCCCAGTCACCGAATTCGACTCCGAGATCGCGTTCGATCCACGGAAATGCGTTTTCCTGTCCGATCGCGAGGATCACGTCGTCGGCTTCGAAGAAGACGTCCGGCTCGCCTGTCGGGACCAGCGAGCGTCTGCCGTTATCGTCGTATTTCGCCTCGACCTTTTCGAACGTCATTCCCTTCAACTTTCCGTTCTCAAGAACGAACGATTTCGGAACGTGGTTGTCGAAGATCGGGATGTCCTCGTGCATCGCGTCCTCTTTTTCCCACGGCGAGGCTTTCATGTCGGCGAACGGCGAGCGGACGACGACCTTGACGTCTTCGCCGCCGAGCCGGCGCGAAGTGCGGCAACAGTCCATCGCGGTGTTTCCGCCGCCGATGACGAGCACGCGGCGGCCGATCGATTTCGTGTGCTCGAACGCGACCGACGCCAGCCAGTTGATGCCGATATGAATGTTTGTGCCGTCAGTGTCCCAGCGGCCCGGCAATTTCGGCAGATCTTTGCCGTGCGGCGCTCCGGTGCCGACGAAAACGGCGTCGTAATCCTGCGCCAGCACCTCCTTCAGGCTGTCGACGTATTTGTTGAAATGCGTGTGGATGCCCATGTCGAGGATGTAATTGACCTCTTCATCGAGCACCGTTTCGGGAAGTCGGAACGACGGGATCTGGCTGAGCATGAATCCGCCGGCCTTTTTCTGTTCGTCGAACAGGTGGATCTCATATCCGAGCGGCGCGAGATCACGCGCGACGGTCAGGCTTGCCGGTCCGCCGCCGATCAGCGCGACCTTTTTGCCGTTAGGTTTGAACGGCCCGGCCGGCATCATGTGCTTGACCTCGTCCTTGTTGTCGGCGGCGACGCGCTTGAGCCGGCAGATCGCGACCGGTTGCTCCTCGACGCGTCCGCGGCGGCACGCCGGTTCGCACGGGCGATCGCACGTCCGGCCCAGAATTCCCGGAAATACGTTTGAATCCCAGTTGATCATGTACGCTTCGGAGTATTTCCCCTGCGCGATCAGACGGATGTATTCGGGAACCGGTGTATGTGCCGGACAGGCATATTGGCAATCAACGACTCTATGGAAATATTCGGGATCTTGGATATCGGTCGGCTTCAACTGCGTGCACCCCTTGGAACGTGTCTGAAATTTGAGACTATGTGAACTCTCATCGGGACCAAAATAATATAAGAGTTTTTTATTCTTACTTCAATGTTAAGAGGCGGGTCGAGTCGGGAATGTTGCCGAAAACTTTTGCGCGGTCGGTTCGGCGGGCGTAAGTTCTATTTTTTGAGCACTTTATCGATTTGAAGCCGAAGGAGGCGATCATTCACGACGCCGTTCTTCACGTAAACCAAGCGGCCCGCACGGTTGAAAAGCATCGTCGACGGGAAGCCGCCGGTGAATCGCGGGGCGATTCCGCGGATCGCGCGCGTGACGTCGCGGCGCTCCTCGAAGTCGAGCAGGTACGAAGGCATCTCGGCGTCGTAGCTCTTGAGGAAGTCGCTTACTGCGGTGTCGGCGAGCGAGACGTTGTCGATCGATACGATGACGAAATCGAGGCCTTTTTCGCGGTAATCCCGGTCGATCCTGACGAGATCCGGGAACTCGGCGCGGCACGGTCCGCACCATGTCGCCCAGAAATTGATGAGCAGCGGCTTGTCGTTGTCGCGGACGAGATCCTTCAGGCCTTCGGCGTCGAGGATTGTCGTCTTGATCGCATCGGGCGCGACGTCCTTCTGCGCGAATGCAGCCGACGCGAGGATCGCGATCGAGAACACCAATGCCAGGGTTTTTCTTTGGATACTCATCAAAACAAGACGTTTCCCGCGAATCGATGTTGTTTGAGTCGGCCGCCGCGTTCGGTCGTTTCTTTTTCGTTGATCCGCGAAAATTTGCCGGTACATCACACTCCAAAAACAAAGGACTGCCCACTGCCGGACAGTCCTTTTTGATGCAATAAGCGGCGATTACGATTTCTTCATCGTGAGCTCGACACCCGTCGCTTCGAACGAAACCTCGGTGACCGTTCCGTCGGCGTTCATGTTTTCGAACTTCGCGCCGTCTTCCTCGATCATGTGCTGCACCTGCTCTTTCGTCAGCGTTTTGACGGTGAAAACGCCTTCGGCTTTCGCGAATGCGCCGGCCGAATTGAGCGGGATGAAGAAACCATGATCCTTCATTTTGACGCGCACCGATTTGGCGTCGGCCGCCGGAGCGAGTTCGAGCCAGCAACCTTCGGTCTTGCACGAGCGAACGATCACTCCTTCGACGCGAACCGTCTGTCCGGAGTATTTCGCCGGATCCTTCATGACCTTCGCGAGGCTGACTTTCTTCGAATTTCCGAGCGGCGCGCCGCGTTTCAGAAACCCGCTCGTCGGGATTGCTTCGGTCTTGTCCTGCTCAGTCGGCTTCTTGTCCATCTTCTCCATTTCCTGGGAGAAGGCCGAAAGCGAAAATGCGAATGTTAAAGCGAGAATAGCAAAGAGTTTTTTCATAATTTTCATCTCCGAAAAAGTTACTAAATGAAGTTTGCCACAGTCGCGTCGGTTCCGAAAGTCGGGCGGTTACGACCTGTTGATCATGAGGAACACCGACGTCTCAAACGTCATTACAAATTCTTTTGTGAAGTCGACCGGTTTACCGTCGCTTCCGATCGCAGGCAGAAAACGCAATTCACGAGCTCCGGCGGCGTACGCCGCGACAATCGGACGTTCGACGTCCGAATAAAACGCCATGTCACCGACCGATCCGTCGGCCTTGAAAACTACCCTAAACCTGATCAAACCGCTGCTATTCGTAAAAGAAGGATTGAATTTCGGTCTTAGCGAGTTTAGTTCGATAGGTGGGCGAACCGAGGCGATCTTCTCAGACTTTTTGAACGCCGATAGCGGCTCGTAGGTAACGTTGCCATTCCATTTGGGGCGCTTCGCCTTGAGAGCGTCAGTGATCTCCTTGCTGGTTTTCAGCGAACCAAGCTCGATCGGAACGCTCTGTTCTGGTAGCGGAGAGCCGTCCTTCCTTTCGACGATGGGCGTGCCATTTATCCGGACCGAACTCAGGACATAGGCAATGGCAGGGTCGTCCTTATTCTCGCCGCTGATCGAAAGCACGAAGTACCTTGATTTGCTCGCGGCTACGATGGTGAGCCGGTACATTCCATCGTTCGAAATAATTGTGCGCATGTCGATGTTGCCGATCTTGAACGTCGATTCGACGGTTCCGTCGCGAGGCGCACCGCGTGCTTTTACCCATTCCTTGGCACTTGATGTCTTGGTTTGGGAGAAGTGGATCGAAACGCCTGAGTCGAAACCGAAAAGCGACGTTCGCGGGTTTTGTCGATCGTCTTCGACTTGAACAAGCGACGACCTGGGCATTCGCAGAACAAATTCGGAGTTTTCAGTAGCGATTGTCATCCACGCCGATTCATCGATTGCCCGGGATTGCGAATATGAATTTGCGTTCAGGAACGCGACGACAATTAGCGACGATGTGATCAGAAACTTCATTTGTCACCATCCGTGTTCGGTGTTCGTTGATTTGTCTCGGGTCCGTCGTTCGGAGGTTCGAGTAAAGTGCGCAACGGTTTGCGGTGAATCGGTTTTGCGCAAAACCAAAGACTCGGCTATCCTTTCAAAATCCAAAAACCAAACTCGCGGGATCGATCGATTCCGCTCAACAGATCTTTTCAGACAGGAGAGTATCATGAATTGTCGACATTTTGCGTTGTCAATCCTACTCGTCGTGGGCCTTGCGTTTGCCGCCGCAGCCCAGCAGACGATCTTCAATGTGCCGTCAACAGATATTCTGCCGAAAGGAACCGTTTATCTTGAATATGGGGTTTCCTTTAAGCCAAAAACCGAGAGTGAGTTGAAGAAATTCACTTCGATCGTCCCGCGCGTCGTTGTCGGCGTCGGGCGCAATTTCGAGGTCGGGGTCAACTTTCTCGGCAACCTGCAACCCGGTTACGGGACAAAGACCATCGCGCCGACCGTCAAATGGCGCTTCTACAACAACGAAAAGAAGGGCGTTTCGGCGGTTGCCGGAACGACCGTTTTTGTTCCGATCAGCAACCGGACCTTCAAGTTCGGCTCGTATACATTCACACAGGTCAGCAAGACGCTGAAGTCGACGGGAACACGCGTCTCGGCCGGCGGTTTTCTTTACTCGAAGAACGTTGTCGCCGAGAAAGCCTCGCGCGGCGGCGGTCAATTCGGGATCGAACAGCCGATCGGCTCGCGGTTTGGCGTGATGGCCGACTGGATCACGGGCAAGCACTCCGCCGGATATGCGACGCCTGGATTCTATGTCCGTCCGACGAACCGGATAACGGGATATTTCGGATATTCGCTCGGGAACCGCGGACTTCGTGAAGGGAATCATTTCGCGTATGCGTCGATCGGGATGACCTTCTTCTAAACAAACGATTTTTGGCCACGGATTGCACCTATTGCACGAATGTTCTTTTGTAGGATTCGTGTGATTCGTGAAATCCGCGGCTACAATTTTGCCGGTTGATTCGCGTCATCCGCGGCTAGCAGACATTGCCCGCGAATCACGCGAAAAGACGCGAAAAAGAGAGCGATTGATCGCCACGGATTGCACTTATTGCACGAATGTTCTTCGGTAGGATTCGTGCGATTCGTGTAATTCGCGGCTAAAATTTTGCCGCTCGATCCGCATCATCCGCGGCTAAGAGCTCTTGCGCGGATCGCTTCGCCGGTAAACCAGCCGGCCGCCGACGAACGTTGAGTAAATCTCAGACATCTGATCGACGATCACAAAGTCAGCGAGTTTTCCGACCTCGATCGTGCCTTTGTCCTTCTCCTGAAACTCCGCGTACGCGCTCCCGAGGGTGTACGCACGGAGCGCTTCATCTTCCGACAAGAATCGCTTCGGATCTGCCCCGAGCGCGTCCCTGATCCCTTCGAGCGGATCGATCGGGATCATCGCCGCGTCGGATCCGAACGCCAGCCGCACATTTGCGTTCCTCAGCTTCGCAAAAACCTCGGCGTAATCGTCGCGGCCGTTCGCGAACAGCGCCGGCTGCATCGAAGCGATCGCCGGGATCCGCGCGAACCTCATCAGATCCTTGTCCCGAAATCCCTGCGCGTGCTCGACGCGGAGCCGCCGGTCGCGCCTTCCATTTTGCCTCGCGATGTTTTCGAAGATCGTCAGAACGACGTCGTTTGAGCGCGATCCGATCGCGTGGATCAGCACCTGCACTCCGGCGCGATCCGCGACCGCAAGCCGCTTTGTCAGTTCGGGAATCTCTTCGGGCTCGCCTTCGGAAACGTGCTTGATGCAGCCGGTGCGGATCATCGAATCGGGATTCCGATCGATCTTCGGGAGCGGTTTGTCGATGCCGACGCAGTCATAGATCCGGGCCGTGAGTTTTCCTTGTTTTTCGAGCTCACGCAGTTCATCGGAGAGATCGTCCGACGACACGTCCTGAATGCTCGTGACTCCGAAAGCCGCCGCGTATCTGAGCGCCGCGTTGATGATGTCAAGCTTCGACGGTGTTGTCGGAACGAATTTCCGGACCTGAGCGAGTTCGGCGCGTTCAACCTTCGGCCCCGAAGTCCGAACGATTCCCGCGAGCTTGATCGCGGCCGAATTAACGATGGCGGAGTTAGTATCGCTTCCGTAAATGAAGAGCGGGTGATCAGGAGTTGCGGCGTCGAGATCGGCGCGGTTCGGAAGGTTCGAGTCGGTCCAACCGCTGCCGGTGATCCAAGCGCCGTCGGGCAGGAACCGAGCGACACGTCTGATCCTGTTGAGCGATTCCTCAGGATTCGCGGAATTTCGGAGATCGACGACGAAGAACTGCTGACCGACGTTCATCAGATGCACGTGGCTGTCGTTGAATCCGGGCAGGAGCGTTTCTTGTTCGGCATCGACGACTTCGGTTTTCGGGCCGATCAATTTGCGCGCATCGGATTCAGATCCGACAAATGTGAACCGTCCGTTCGTGACGGCGACCGACTCCGCGCGGCTCGATCGCGAATCGAGCGTCCGGACATTCGCGTTGACGACGACAAGGTCCGCGAACTGAGGATACGCAATCGACGACAAGGCAAGAATAGCGGGGACGATCGCGAGTAGTACGACCGTCTTAATCGTGGGTGCCGGACCGATTCTGCCCTCGAATTTTCGCGAGTTTCCGCTGATCATGGAGTTATTCCGAGATTCGAGACCTGCTTTCGAGTTCAAAATGGCATCCGCGCGGAGCGGAATCGCGGGCAAGACTATTTTGCAATGTAAACGGTCTTGCCGTTCATCACCGTCCGCACGACCTTGACGTCTCGGATCTTGACCGGGTCGATGGCGAAAATGTCGTCGGTAAGGATGACGAAATCGGCAAGTTTTCCGACCGACAAGGTTCCTTTCTCACCTTCCTGAAACTCCGCGTACGCCGAACCTTCCGTGTAGGCGCGGACCGCTTCCTCGACCGTGATCTTCTGTTCGGGGATCCAGCCGTTCGGATTTTTGTCGTCGAGCGTGCGGCGCGTCACGGCGGCGTAGATCCCGAGCATCGGATCGAGCGGCGCGACGTACCAATCCGTCCCGAACGCGAGGTGCGCACCGGCGTCGAGCAGCGAACGGAACGCGTAGGTGCCGTTGAGTCGCTTCTGATCGAGCCGTTTCCAGGCCCAACGGCCGTCGTCGATCGCATGCGTCGGCTGCATCGACGCGATCACGTGATCGGCGGCGAACCGCTTGATCAAACCGTCGTTCAAATGTTGCGCGTGCTCAATCCGGAAACGCCGGTCGCGGTCGCCGTTCTCGCGTCCGACGCGTTCATAGATCTTGAGAATCTCATCGTTTGCGCGGTCGCCGATCGCGTGGATCATCACCTGAAGTCCAACCTTGTCGGCCGCCACGACATGTTCATAGATCTTCGACGGATCCTCGACCGCGAGTCCCTTTGTATCGGGCTTGTCGAGATACGGCTCGTAAAACCAGGCGGTCGTCGAACCGAGACTTCCGTCCGCGAATCCTTTGAGACCGCCGACGCGCAGCAGCGGATCGCCGAACGCGTACCTAACGCCGGTCCGGTTCCAGCGTTCCCAATCTCCGAGGGGCGAGACTGCATAGACGCGGGTCTTGAGTTTTCCGGCGCGGGCGAGGTCCTGCATGACGCCGATGTCGCGTCCGGCCGACATATCCTGCACGCTCGTCACGCCGAGGCTCGCGGCGTAATTCGAAGCGTTTGACAGATATTCCGAACGTTCGGCGTACGGGAAATCGGGGATCGCGCGATAAAAGTAATTCATCGCCTCGTCTTTGAAGATCCCGGTCGGATTTCCATCACGATCACGGACGATCTCGCCGCCTGGGACGTCCTTCGTGTTTTTGTCGACACCGGCGAGTTTCATCGCCAGCGAGTTCGCGAGTGCCATGTGGCCGTCGAGACGGTTGATGAAGACCGGATTGTCAGGTGTTACGGCGTCGATCATCGCCGCGGTCGGAAGATCGTTCGGCGTCCAGTTCTCGTGGTCCCAATTGCCGTTCTGGATCCAGCGTCCTTTCGGCAGGGTCGCGGCGAATTCCTTGATGCGGCGGACGAACTCTGCCGGTGTTTTCGCGTCGCGCAGATCGACGCTCGAAAGTCCCGCGCCGCCGTCGAGAAAATGCACATGCGCGTCGTTGAAGCCCGGCAGGACGAGTTTTCCGCCGGCATCGATGCGTTCGGTCTTCGGTCCGGCGAGTGCCGCGACCTCGGCGTTGGTCCCGACGGCGACGATCCGTCCGTTGAGCACGGCGAAGGCCTGCGCAGACGGTTTCGAACGATCCATCGTCCGGACGTTCGCGTTGACGACAATCAGGTCCGCTTTGAGCTCGACTCCCACAACATTACCGATGGCGATCAGTCCGAGAAGGATGGCAGCGATGAATTTCATAACCGCGATTGTACAGGGAAACTGTCGGAACCGGGAGCGGCAGCGACCGGGTTAGAGAGTGGGCGAACGGGAGAGTGGGAGTCAGTACCGCCTGCGTGAGCGGGCGGCATTGGAATCGCCAAATTCAAAATTAACGATTCAAGACGTTCGAAGCCTTCCAATCGCAAATCCAATATCGCAAATATCGCAAATACTATGTGTGGGAGATCAGTCGTCCTCAGATCCCGATCCGCTGCATCGTCGATTCGACCGGTTTTGACAGGTTCGCGATCAGGAAGTGTTGAACGCCGCCGAGCCCGAGCAGGACGAACGTGTTGAAGTAGATCCCGCCCGTCGAAAACGCATTCACGTCAAGGTAGTGATTGACGGCAAATCCGACCGGGACGATGACGATCGCCGCCGGCAGCGACAAGACAAACGAAATCGCGTTCAGGGCGAGGCAAACGTACCGAAGCGTTTCGGATTCGTACCCGAACCAGATAGTCAGCGCGATCGCGACCGCGAGCAAATTGATGCCGATCCAAAGATATTTGGTCATGATTTTTCCTCCAAGGCGATTTCAGGATCGGCGGCCGCTTTGCC
>JAKOSS010000996.1 GCA_029777145.1 Acidobacteriota bacterium
CGGAACGGCAACCTTCAGCGATTTGGCCTTATCCACGAACGTCCGCGGATCAAGGCCGCGCCGTGCAAGCCGGCGTCCAAGGTACTCAAGGTCCTCGGCTACTTCATCAGCCTTCACACGGTTTTGAGAGGCGATGAATTCTTCGTCGATCACAAAGTTATCCGCCATATGTCACCAGCATTTTAACCGCATTTGGGTGCGGGAAGGGAACAAAATTGCGGGACGCCCGAACGTTCGGATGAGCGCCCCGCGGGATTGTCAGCGCATGAAGCCGTCGGCGAGTCCGCCGTCGACGGGAATCACGTGCCCGGTCGTTTTTCCGAGCCGTTTCGAAACAAGCAGGAAGATCGCTTCGGCCTGATCGGAAGGTTCGATCGGAGTTTGGGTCAGACTTCGCTTCGCGTAAAACTGAGAGAGTTTCTCGGTCAGCGCCTCCGTTTCCTCCGAGTCGTCAAACGCGATCGCGTATTTCGTCAGGCTCGCGATCACCCGGTCGCGCGGGAACATCGTGCTGCCTTTGACGACCGTTGCCGGCGCGACGGCATTGACACGGACGAGCGGCGCAAATTCGATCGCCAGTTCGCGGGTCAGATGATTTGCCGCAGCCTTCGAGGTGTCGTACGCAAGGCTTCCCTTCTTCGCGACGACCGCGTTGGCGCTCGTCGTCAGCACTATGTTGCCCGTAAGTCCTTGCTTTTTGAAGATCTTATTGGCTTCGTCCGCAACGATGAACGCGCCCTTGACGTTGATGCCGAAGGTGAAATCCCACTTGTCATCCTCGACGCGGCCCGACTTGTCGGGCGGCACGAAAACGCCGGCCGTGACGATCACCGAATCGATCCCGCCGTAGGCAAGCATCGCCTTTTCGAACATGTTCGCGACCGACTCGCGGTCGGTCATGTCGCAACCGAAACCGATCGCAACGCCGCAGTTCGAGACGCCCGTTCCGGCGACGCCGATACCGGGGCCGTACTTCGCGATGATCTCGTCGGCGGTTTCCTTCGCCGCCGCTTCGTTGACGTCGACGCAGACGATGTGCGCGCCTTCTTTGACCAATCGGTGCGCGGTCTCGCGTCCGATCCCGGCGCCGGCGCCGATGATCACGTGGATCTGGCGGTCGAGTTCCTTTTCGGGCGGCATGCGCTTGAGTTTGGCTTCTTCGAGCAGCCAGTATTCGATATCGAACGCCTCCTGCTGATCCATCGCTTCGTATTCATCGATGGCTTCGGCGCCGCGCATCACTTCGATCGCGCAGTTGTAGAATTCGGCGGTGACGCGCGATTCCGACTTGTTCTTGCCCCAGGCGATCATGCCCAGGCCCGGGATCAGGACGACCGTCGGATTCGGATCGCGCATCGTCGGCGAATCCGGGTGCTTGCAGCGGTCGTAGTACGCCGCATAGTCTTTCCGATACTGGACGAGGCCGTCGGCGATCGCCGTCTTCAGGCCCTCGAGATCGCCGGTTTCGGGATTCCAGTTGACGAACAGCGGCTTGATCTTGGTACG
>JAKOSS010000997.1 GCA_029777145.1 Acidobacteriota bacterium
ACCGAGTATTTTGCGAAGAACTCCGGCCCGACGCGTTTTGTCGTCGCTTCGTCGGCGATCGCCTTGGCGCCGTTCTCGCAAAATTCGGCATGCGTCCGCTCGCCTTCGGGGTCCGCCCACGCGCACGAATTGCAGTCGATCCCGCCCTTTTGGTTCAATGCCAGAAGCAGTTTCGTCCCGCGGATCGGACCGGCCTTCTTCAGCATCACCTTGGTCGCGTTCACGACCGCCGACATTCCGGCCGCGGTCTTTTTCGGCGCGCCGATCTTGAGATCTCGGATTGACTTGTCTTTCATCGAGTAGGGGCAGCGTGTTGTCAGGAAATGATCCGATGTTCGTTAGTGTAAACGTTGAAGCGGCCGTCGCGGACGAATCCGACGAGCGTGATTCCGAACTCTGTCGCGGCTTCGATCGCGAGGCTCGAAGGCGCGCCGACCGCGCAGACGATCGGGATGCCGGCGGCGGCTGCCTTTTGGAGAAGTTCGAAAGAGGCGCGGCCGCTGAGAAAAAGGGCGTTCGACGCCAAAGGCAAACGCGATTCGAGGAAGTGCCGGCCGATCAGTTTGTCGACCGCGTTGTGCCTGCCGACGTCCTCCATCACGTCAACGATCGCGCCGTCGGTCGAAAACAGTGCAGCGGCATGTAGCCCGCCGGTTTCGCCGAAAATGTCCTGGTTGTGGCGAAGTCTTTCGGGGAGCCGGCCGATCACGTCCGCCGCGATTTGCGATCCGCCGTTTGCAACAGGTTTGATCCCGCTCGCGGCAAGCGCTTCGAGCGACGATTTGCCGCAGACACCGCAACTCGACGTCGTGTAAAAGTTGCGCGACAGACGGTCAAGATCGATCCCGTCGAGTGATCTCAATTCGACGCGGATCGTATTGTTTTTCGATGGAAACCGGCCGCAGTGCTTGATCGAAACGACCACGTCCGGAGATCCGAGCACGCCTTCGGAAAAAAGAAAACCGGCCGCGAGTTCGGCATCGTTTCCGGGCGTGCGCATCGTGATCGCGACCGCCCGATGTTCCTTCCCGCAAGAAATGCGGATCTCGAGCGGCTCTTCAACGGCCACGACGTCGTCCGCCACGGTAACGGTACCGTCCGTTTCGTGTCTGATGATGGTCGTGGATCTCACGCCGGATTCTCGCGCTTTTGCCGCCAGAGACATGGGCAAGATTATACCACTTCAGTGGTCCGTGGTCGGAGAGTACGGGATTTGCGATTTTCGATTTTCGATCGATGGTCCGGAGCGGTACGAAATCGATTCCAGCTAACAGCCAACAGGCCAAAGTCAACCGCTTTCAATCAACCACCCAAATCAAAGGTGCGTGAACCGGATCCCAAATCGCAAATCGAAAATCGAAAATCGAAAATTCAAGAGATGACTTCCCACGCCGATTCGGTCTTGAGCAGCTTGCTCATCAGCGACGCATGGATCGCGTGGCCGGACCGCTCGGCTGTGATCTTCCCGAGAACGGGCATGCCGAGCAGCGCGACGTCGCCGATGATGTCGAGGATCTTGTGACGGACAAACTCGTCATTGAACCGCAGCGGGGTTTCATTGAGCATGCCGTCGGGCGTCAGGACGATCGCGTTGTCGAGCGATCCGCCGAGCGCAAGATTCGCCCGGCGCATCATTTCGATCTCGTTCGTGAATCCGAATGTCCGCGCCGACGCGATCTCGCGTCCGAACGATTCGTTGTCGAGTTCGAACAGCAGACTCTGGCGATTGATGAACGGATGTTTGAAGTCGATGACGCATTCGATCTCGAACTTGTCGGAAGGTTCGATCGACATCTTGCGGTCTTCATGGACGAAATCGACCCGCTCGAGCACCCTCAGATAATGCCGCGGTTCGTCCTGCTCGGCGATCCCGACGCGTTCGATGAAGTCCACCCAGCCTTCGCTCGAGCCGTCGAGGATCGGGATCTCTATGTTGTCGAGCTCGATGAAACAGTTGTCGATGCCGGTCCCGCGCAAAGCGGAGAGCAGGTGTTCGCAGGTCGAGAGCAAAACGCCGTTGCGGACCAGCGTCGTCGCGTAACTGCAGTGCGAAATGTATTCGACCGACGCCGGGATCTCGAAGTTGTCGAGATCGGTACGCACGAAGACATAGCCGGTGTTTGCCGGGGCAGGCTTCAGCTTCAGATTTACATCGACGCCGGTGTGCAGTCCGATGCCGCTGGTTTCGATCGCTCCGGCCAGTGTCCTTTGAAAACTCACGGTCGAACAGTTGGCAATCCACGTGCCCGCCGCTTTTTCAGGCAGTTACCGCAAAAATCGCGAGTTTCTGTTGCGGGGAAGCCACACATTTCGCGGCGGTTGTTGCGCGGGGTCAATTGGTCGCCGTAAAACCTGCGGACATGCAGACCGAAGCGTTGATCGGCCGCGAGCAGATCTCTGCGAGCCGCGAGTGTTGCGCACGTGCCTCTGATGGTCGTCGGACCGACGCAAAGACGCGCTCCATGACGCTTGCGATACGAACGGTGGCGCGCTCGACTTCGTTGTTTGAGCGGTCGGCCGCAGCGATCTTGTCGAGGATTGTCAGCGCCGACCTTCCAGCGCTGATCGAACCGGCCGGATCGCCGATCGTCTCGTAGGCTTCGGCAAGGCTCGTCCAGGCATAGGCGACATCGAGCCGTGCCTCGGCGTTCTTTTCGTCCGCGTTCGCGAGCTCGAGGCAGATCTCGAGGTTGCGTTTCAGCAGCCGGACCGCCTCGTCCTTCTTGCCGAGGCGAAGATAGATCTCGCCCAGATTCTGATCGGAGCCCGCGAGATTGCGTTTGAGATTCTGACTTTCGCCGGCCGCTTTGATCTCGTCCCGAACAGATTCCGACATCAGTTCGTCGTATTTTGCTGCCGATTCAAACGCCGCCAGCGCCTTCGCCGGTTCTCCCTGTCCGTTGAATTCATCACCGAGCCACGAGTAATTCGAACCGAGACGTTGGTTGACCTTGCTCCACGCATGCTGGGTCTCGACCGTGTTTCTCGGGACATCGTTCAACAGGGCGAAGGCCTTGAGATAGACGTCGATCCGCTGTTGGTGCGTGAACGGGCCATGGTCCGCCTTGGCGATGTAAACGTTCGCGAGATCGAGCGAGTTGCGGACCGGATCAGATCCGTCCTCGGAATCGATCTCAAGCTGAAGCGCGACCATCCGTTCGATCTCGTCGTTCCAGTCGCTGCCGCCGCGCCGCGCCAGAAGCGGCACGAGCCGAAGGTACGATTGCACGAGTTCGCGTTTCGCCGCGACGTTGGCCGGGGCGCGTACGATCACGGATTCGAGAATGTCGATCGACTTGCGGTAGCTTTCGAGTGCGTCGTCGGTCTTTCCGAGGTTTGCCGCGTACGGCTGTCCCTGAACGTCTCCGATCTTGCGATACGCCCGCGCCAGTTCCAACTTGAGATCGGGATCGTCGACGTCTTCCCGGTTGAGCGCGTCGAGGTATTTGACTGCGTCGGCAACCAGTTCCTCGCGCAGTCCGACGGCCCCGGGAAATTTCGCGATCTCGTCGTGATATCTGAAGACGACCTTGTTCGCGAGTTCACGGACGTCGGCAAAACGACGCTCGGCGATCGCGCGTTCGCGCAGAGCGATCCGGTACTGGTAATAGACTCCGACCAGGCCGGCGATGAGCGAGGCCGCGACGAGAGTTGCGGCGATGACGCCTATCTTGTTGCGGCGAATGAACTTGCCGGCGCGGTAACGGTACGAGTCGGAACGCGCGGAGATCGGCAATCCGGCATGGAAGCGCCGGATATCGTCCGCGAACTCGACCGCCGATTGGTAACGGCGCGACGGTTCTTTCCGCAGCGCCTTGAGAACGATGTTGTCGAGATCGCCGTCGATCCCGCGGAACTTTGCGCCGGTGTTTCGGCTCGGACGCGTCGCTTCGGTGTCGGAAATGATCGACAGCGCGCGATCGAGCGTCTTGTCGCGGAGATCGTACGGCAGAACGCCGGCCAAAAGCTCGTAAAGGATCACCCCGAGGCTGTAGATGTCGCTTGCCGTCGTTACGGTCTCGCCGCGGAACTGTTCCGGCGACGCGTAATTCGGTGTCATCAGACCAAGCGACGTGGCAGTTCCCTGATCGACGGCCGCCGAATCCGGATCAACGAGCTTCGCGATCCCGAAATCGAGCAACTTCACGTTTCCGTCACCATCGACGACGATATTCGACGGCTTCAGATCGCGGTGAACGGTGAGCCGCGCGTGGGCGAACGCGACGGCGCGGCAGATCTGGGTGAAAAGCTGCAACTTCTCGGCGACGCTTTTCTCGCGGCAGAATTCGTCGATCGGAACTCCCTCAACGTACTCCATCACGTAGTAGGGAAGTCCGTCGTCGGTCGTTCCGCCGTCGATCAATCGCGCGATGTGCGGATGTTCGAGAGTCGCGAGGATCTTGCGTTCACTGTGGAACCGGCGCAGGATCTCGGGCGATTCGAATCCTTGCCGGACGACCTTGATCGCGGCGCGTTGGCCGAGGTCGTCGCGTTCGCCGAGATAAACCGTTCCCATCCCGCCGCGCCCGATCTCGCGGACGATCCGGTAACGGCCGATCGATCCCGGCAATCGGGATAATTCGCCTCCGAGCGCCGGTTCCTCGAGGAATTCACCAGCTGCGTCTTCGGCTTCGAGCAAACGTTCGACTTCCGCCCGGATGTCCGCAGATCCGCAATTTCGGTCGAGGAACGCGCGCCGTTCTCCCGCGGGAATCTCGGCGGCGTCGTTGAACAGTTCCTGAATGTCGTTCCAACGGGTCTTCACTGAACGCTCAGTTCTTTCGCAATCGGTCGAAAAGCCACGCCTTCGCGGCGCGCCAGTCACGCTTGACGGTCCGCTCGTCGATGCCGAGAAATTCGGCGGCTTCGTCATTCGTCAATCCGCCGAAGAATCTGAGTTCGACGACGCGTGCCTGACGCGGCGCAAACCGTGACAGATCGTTGAGCGCTTCGTCGAGATCGACGAAATCGAGACTTTGCCGGCCGGCGAAGTCGAGCGCCGAATCCAGTTCGAGATGGATCGCGTCGCCGCCGCGTTTTCCGGCCTTTTTGGCGACGGCATACGTCACGAGGATCCGCCGCATCATTTCGGACGCCAGACCGAAAAAATGCAGACGATTGGTCCAGTCAACCGACCGCTGGTCGACGAGCCGCATATAGACCTCGTGCACGAGCGCCGTCGGATCGAGCGTGTGATCATCGCGCTCTGCCCGCATGCGGATCGAGGCGAGCTTTCTCAATTCGTCGTAAACAAGCGGGAACAGGGTATTTAGCGCGGACTCATCGCCGTTTTGGGAATCGTTCAGGAGCTGGGTCAGATTCACGTTGTCCGTCATCGAAAGCGATCGGGGCGGAGGAATCTTAGCATAAACTGTCCCCATTTGAATCCGTCTCCGGCGATTAATCAAAGGTACCCACAAACCTGTAAACAAAGACTCGCGGGAGACCGCCTGCGGACGGCAAAAATGCCGTCCTTTTTTGTCCCCTTTCTGTTAGTATTCTTGCGATTTACGTTGAGGCCGAAACGGCCATCTTGAATTGGAGAGAGAACATGAAGAAATACATCTTTGTTTTTGGGTTGACGGTGTTGCTTTGGGGAGTCGGTGCAACTGCGGCGAACGCGCAGGTCTCGACGCAGAATGTTTTGAAACGACTGTCGGCGGTGGTCGAGAAGCTTGAAGGTCAGGGCGCGCAGGTCCTGTTCATTCAGGTCGATGCGATCAAACAGGAACAGCTTTCGACGCAGACGTACACGCTTCAGGGCGGCAGCACGTACGCGGTCGTGGCGGTCGGCGACGAAGACCGCATTCAGGATATCGATCTCGCGGTCGTCGATGCGGAAGGTGATCTTGCCGGGAAAGATACCGACGATTCGAACCTCGCGGTCGTTAAATTCAAATCGTCCGAAACGCAGGTCTACAAGTTCGGCGTCAAGGGCTACAAAATGAGCAAAAAAGACGGATTCTACGCGATCGTCGTCGCGCGCCTTCCATAGTTTTCAAGCGATCGGATCAGCCGCGATTTCCGCAATCGAATGCGGGGATCGCGGCTTTTTGCATTTGTCGGTCTCGACGATGCCGTCTCTTTTGCTCGCGTTTCCATAAACATCTATAATCTGAGCAAAACGTATGGCACTCGAAACCGCCGGGCAAAAGCCCGCGAAAGCAACAAAACTCAAGATCGAAAATCAGGCGACCTTCGATCTTCCGAAGGGCACGAACGAGCAGATCTACAAGATCCTCGAGTATTTGCCGCTCGAGCATCAGCGCGGGCTCGAAAAGGT
>JAKOSS010000998.1 GCA_029777145.1 Acidobacteriota bacterium
ACATATTGAGCGGCGCCGCAAGCATTGCGGTGATCAAAAGAAATGCGATCTTCATTAACTTAATTCAAGAATCAAAATTCAAGATTCAAGAACCATCAGGATTCAAAAATCCAGATTCAAGATTCAAGCGGCGACTCAAAGCAATAATCTTGAATATTGATTCTTGAATCTTGAATTCCAATCCCAAATCCCAAATCCCAAATCCCAAATGCTAAGACATCCAATTGATCCCGGCTTCGGGGTTCCACTTGGTCGTCGTCTTCTTGAGCTTCGTCCAGAACTCGATCGAGCTCTTGCCGGTGATGTCGTTCGCGCCGAAACGCGAATCGTTCCAGCCGCCGAACGAAAACGGTTCGCGCGGGACCGGAACGCCGATGTTGACACCGACCATGCCGGCGCTGGCGTGTTCCATGACGTAGCGCGCGAGCCCGCCCGATTGGGTGAAAACGCTCGCCGCGTTGCCGTACGGATTCGCGTTCTCGATCCTGATCGCTTCGTCGATCGTCTTCGTGCGCATGATCGAGATCACCGGTCCGAAGATCTCCTCGCGTGCGACCGACATTTCGGGCGTGACGTGATCGATCACCGTCGGCCCGACATACGTTCCGTTCTCTTTGCCGGCGACGACGGCGCCGCGGCCGTCGACGAGCACCTTCGCGCCCGCATTTTCGGCCTCGGTGATATAGCTTTCGATGCGTTCCTTTGCCGCCTTCGAGATCACCGCACCGAGGTTCACGCCCGGGACGACCTTGCGTGCCTCGGCGCAGATGCCTTCGATGATCGGATCGACGTCGCCGACCGCGAGCATCGCCGACGCCGCCATGCAGCGCTGGCCGGCGCAGCCCGACATCGAGGCCGTGACGTTCGTCGCGGTCATTACCGGATTCGCGTCAGGAAGGACGAAAAGATGGTTCTTGGCGCCGCCAAGCGCGACGCATCGCTTGAGATTCGCCGTCGCGGCGCGATAAACGATCTTCGCGACGCGCGTCGAGCCGACAAAGCTCACGGCGTCTATGTCAGGATGCTCGCAGATTCCCGCGACGATCTCTTTCCCGCCGTTGACGATGTTGAAAACGCCGTCCGGAAGTCCCGCTTCCTTGAGCAGTTCGGCCATCCGGAGGCACGACAGCGGCACCAGTTCCGACGGCTTCATGATCATCGCGTTGCCGAGCACGAGCGCGTTCGGCATCGTCCAGTTGGGCACCATCAGCGGGAAGTTGAACGGGACGATCGACGCGACGACACCGAGCGGAAAATGCTCGGTTCGGCATTCGACGCCCTTCGAAACTTCGAGGATCTCGCCCGAAACGAGCTGCGGCATCGAGCACGCGAACTCGGTCAGCTCGATCGATTTTTCGACCTCGGCCTTGGCCTCGTCCCACGTCTTGCCGTTTTCTTCAGCAACCAGCGCGGTCAGCTCGTCGAAATTCTTCTCGAGCAGGTACCGGTATTTGAAAAATACCTGCACGCGCTCTTTGATCGGCGCCTGCGACCAGCCCTCGAAAGCCTCCTTAGCGCTCGCGACCGCCGCGTTCAGCTCTTCGACAGGCGACATCGGAACGCGCGACAAGTGATTGCCGTCGATCGGCGAAACGACGTCGAGCCAATCGCCCGCGCCGCTGTCGACAAACTGTCCGTTGTAATAATTCTTAACGACTTCGTATTTCATAACTATTCACTCGCTACATCGTTCGGTTGCACGCTTGGCGGCATTGCCTTCATCAGTCCCCAGTGGACGACGAACGAGACGCCGAAGCCGACGAACCAGGCGTAATCGTAAAGCGTCCGCAGCGGTTCGTAAACGACGCCGATCCAGGCGAAGAAACAGCCCAGAAGCGTCGCGGCGACCGCGCGCCAATTCCACCCGGAATACTCGCCGCGCGTCCGGTAAAGATCGCCGAGATTCAGATTCTTGCCGCGAACGAGCCAGTAATCGGCGATCAAAACGCCGGCGATCGAGCCCAATCCGCCCGAATATCCGAGCAGCCAGCTGAAGATGTAGCCCGACGGGTCGGCGAGCAGTTTCCACGGCTGCATCAGGATGCCGATGATGCCGGTGATCAGGCCGCCCGTGCGGAACGAGATGAATTTCGGAAACGCGTTCGCGAAATCGTTCGCCGGCGAAACGACGTTCGCCGCGATGTTCACCGAGAGCGTCGCGACGACGACCGTGAACATCGAGACCGCGACGACGACCGGTTGTGAGAATTGCCCGACGAGTTTCACCGGATCCCACAATTCGTCCGATTTCATATTCGGAAAGACGACGATTGCCGCCGAGGTGATCAGGATTCCCATCGCCGCGAAAACGACCATCGTCGTCGGCAGCGCGACCGTCTGGCCGATCGCCTGTTCGCGCTGGCTTTTGCCGAAGCGCGTGAAATCGGGCATGTTTAACGAAAGCGTCGCCCAGAACCCGATCATTGCCGTCAGGCTCGGAATGAAGATCTTGAAGAACTCGCCCGGCGATCCGAACTTGTCCTCTTCATGCAGCAGAAACCCGATCCCGCCCGCTTGGTAAAGGATCCACGCCAGAAGGATCGCGGTCATCACCAGCACATACGGCGCGGCCCAGTTCTCGACGATCCGCAGCAGGTTCATCCCGCGGTAGATGACGAGGATGTTCATCGCCCAGAAGATCAGGAACGAGAGCCATTCGGTCGGCGTGTGGCCGCCTACCTTGTCGCCGAGGAGCGTCGCCCAGCCGGGGATGATCGAGCCGAAGAAAACATGGATCGCCTGTCCGCCGATCCACGCCTGGATCCCGAACCAGCCGCATGCGACGATCGCACGCATCAGCGCCGGAAGGTTCGATCCGACGACGCCGTAGCTCGCGCGTGCAAAGACCGGGAACGGAATTCCGTACTTCGTTCCGGGATGCGAGTTCAGAAGGATCGGCGCGAGAACGATGATGTTCCCGAGCAGGATCGTGATCAGCGCCTGCCACCAGTTCATGCCGGCCGAGATCAAACCCGACGCCATCATGTAGGTCGGGATGCAATGCGCCATCGAGATCCAGAGCGCGGCGTAGTTGTAGGTTGTCCAGTTTCGGTCGGCGACCGCGACCGGCGAAAGATCCTTGTTGAACAGCGGGCTGCCGGCGATCGAAGCGATCCCTTCCGGGGTCAGTTCGACGCGTCCGTCCGAATGTTGGATAGTTTCCATAGGCGGTTTGCGAAACGCTGTTCCGTTCGTCGAACCGCTAAATCAATGAAATCACAATATAGTCGGCTCGGCGGGCGGGTAATACTTTATAACGGAAAACGCGATTTTTTGCCACATCTCATCAACAAAGCGCACGAAGAAAACACGACGTTCGAGGCGGCGCGGAATCGCGGTTGATCGGCGGATCCGATCGGGAGCGCGACAGCGGCTCTCGGCGCGGTCGTGAAAATACACGCCGCAGCAAACACCGGGTGCCGCAGAGACCGAAGTCGAATCCATCGACCCGACAGATCACAGACCCGAAACAGACGGTTCGGTTTGTTGAATATCGTCACAACCTGAAGTAATATCCATGCAACTAAAGTACTCAGTTTTTGGAGGAGAACTTATGCTAAAAAGCATTACCATTGCATTCATTATTACTTTCGCCTCGGTCGCGGCGTTCGCCCAAAAGGTGCCGGACAAGCCGTTGGACAAATGGGGCAAGGAAGAAGCGAATAAGATCGTTACCGAATCGGCGTGGGCGAAATCGTATCAGTCGACGACCGGATCGGCATCTGCCGAACGGTCACAGGTCGCGAGAGAGCAACGACAGAACGCCAACAGCGGCGGGAGCGATCCGCGGAGCGTCTCGCGCGATTTCGGTCCGCCGCCGGTGACTTTCCGGCTTCATTCGGGATTGCCGCTCCGGCAGGCTATCGTGCGACTGCAGCAGATCGAGGCGGGCTACGACAAAATGAGCGAAACCGACAAGGCGAGCTTCGATAAGGGACGTAAGACTTTCCTTGACTGCGTAATCTGCAAGGACTATTACGTCATCACGATCACGAAGGCTGCCGATGCCGGTCGCAATACGGTTGAAGAAGGCATTTTCCAGAGCATGACCTTCGACGACCTGAAAGGAAACGTTAAGTTGGTCAACGACAAGGGTGAAGAGCGGGAGATCGCGCAATTCAACGCGCCCAAGACATCCCGTGACATGACGGTCCTTTACTTCAAGCGCGCCGACGGCGCCGGCAATCAGCTGATCACTTCGGAAACGGACAGCTTCAAGCTCGTGTTCAAGGCCGAATGGCTCGACGTCGGGAATCGATTTGCAGCGCTCTTGCCGCGGCAGATCGAGTTCAAGGTAAAGAAACTCGTCAACGGAACGGACGTTCTGTTCTAGAATCAGTTCAATTTTGACTGGTCGAAGGCCCGCGCGACTGCGGGCCTTTTTTAGTCGAGCCGTCGAGTCGCACTGACGACGATCCCCTGCGCTCGGAGTTCGTCGGCTTTCGAGCCGGCGGCCGTCAATAGAATTATCGAACCGATCGCGAGATCCTTGATGATCGCCGCCGCGGGTCGGTAATCGCGGGCGTCGCGAGCGTAACCGGCCAGTTCATAGGCTTCGCCCTGCGGAATTCCTTGTAGCTTGTATTTCGTGCTTTCGACCAACGCCAGATGGCCGTTGCCTTTCGCTTCCTGGTCGAGAAAGATCACGACGCCGCGACCGTCGGTTTCGATCATTGCCTGCGAACGTTCCATTTCTTCGCGGCATTCGCATTCGATGCTGTTGAAAAAATGCGCCCCGACGCATTGCGCGTGAACGCGGCAAAGAACATCCTTGCCGCCCGCGACATCGCCCATCACGATCGCATAGCACTCGGCCTTTGCGTCGTGGTACGTCAGTTCGCGGAATATCCCGTATTTTGTGCGCAGTTCGCGCTCGCCCTTTCTGATCATTTTTCCCTCTCGTGTGAAACGAACGGTCTCGGTAACAATTTACACATTTACACCCGCTTCGACTCCCGCCGGTCATCGATACGTGGTAAAAACGTCGTATCGAAGCCGGGTAATCGCAGCGGATCGGTCCGGGATTAATCTCTTGTTTATTTTCGGAATGCAATAATCAAAGTGATGAGAATCTTGTTAGTCGAGGACGAGAAGCGAATCTCGAACTTTGTGGCCAAGGGGTTACGCGAGAACGCTTTTGCGGTGGACGTCGCCGCAAGCGGATCCGACGCTCTCTATCAAGCGGCGGTCAACAAGTACGACGTGATCATTCTCGACGTGATGATTCCTAACAAGGATGGCTTCGAAGTCTGCAAGGAACTTCGGGAAAGCGGCACCAAGGTCCCGATTCTCATGCTTACGGCACGGGATGGGGTCGAGGATCGAATACGGGGGCTCGATATCGGTGCGGACGACTACCTGACAAAGCCTTTCGCGTTCGACGAACTGTTGGCCCGGCTCAGGGCGATTTTGCGCCGTCAGGGAGAATCGTACGTACCGGCACGGATTGTTGTCGCCGATCTTGAACTTGATACGAAGGCCCAACTGCTGAGGCGGCATGGCAACGAGATACATTTAACGGCCAAGGAGTATGCGGTCCTCGAGTATCTGGCGCGAAATGCCGGCCGGGTCGTGGGTCGCGAGGAATTGTCGGAGCATTGTTGGGACGAAACTTACGATCCGTTCAGTAACTCGATCGAGGTGATCATCAACCGTCTGCGCAAAAAGATCGATGCCGACGTGGAGAAGCCGATGTTGCACACGCGGCGCGGTGCCGGATATCTCTTGGGTGATCTGAAACCGGACAAACAGAATGTTTGATTCGGCCAAAATCCGACTTACGGCGTGGTACGCGGGCGTTCTCGCCCTGACACTCGCGGTATTTGCCGCGCTTACGCTTCTGCTCTTTTCACACACGCTCGAACGTCATACCGAACGAACGCTGTCCGAAGTGGCCGTTGTCTTCGAAACCACCTCGAATCGGGAAGTTGAAGACGAAGACAAAAGCATTGGCCCGGGTCAGGGGGATGACGCCGTGCGCGACGCGGCCGTTGAACTGGGTTTCAGAGATTACCAGGTTTTCGCGTTTTCGACCGAAGATCGGCCGATCGCCGCGACCAGGGTTGGAGACGGCGATTCTCAGGTTTCGGCTGAAACCGCATCTTTCCAGCTAAAGAATCTCGCGACACGAGAGAGCGGACAATTCTTTGACTTTGAAACCAAGGACGGTACTTTTCGCGCATTATTTTTCACGTTCAAAGTTCGCTCTCAAGAGTATCAGCTGCTCGCGGTACACCCGCTCCGCGCCGAATACGAATTGCTCCGGCAAGTGTCCTACGCATTTCTGATCTTCGTTCCGCTGGCTCTCGCGGCGGCGAGTTTTGGCGGATACTTTCTGGCAAAGAAATCGCTTGCGCCGATCAATGAAATGACCCGCAAAGCCACTGAGATCACCGCGAAAAACCTGCACGAACGCCTGCCCATAGCTAACGAGCGCGACGAACTTGGCGGTCTGGCCGCCCGGTTCAACGAGTTGCTGTCGCGTCTCGACCGATCATTCGAGCAACAGAGCAGGTTCATGGCGGACGCGTCCCACGAACTGCGCACGCCGGTCGCGATCATCCGTGGCGAGTCCGACGTAATTCTAAGCAAGAAGGCGCGGAAAGAGTCCGAATATCGCGAGTCGTTCGAGATCGTACTGTCGGAATCAGAACGGATGACACGCATCATCGAGGATCTTTTCACTTTGGCTCGGGTCGATTCAGGGCAGAAGATCCTGCTGAAGGAAACGGTCTTCATGGACGAAATTCTTAGCGATACGGTCAGGTCCTTCAGGACCGTGGCCGACAACCGCAAGATCTCTCTCGATTTCGAGGCTCCGGAGGAGATGAAGTTCACGGGCGACGCGCAGTTTCTTCGCCGACTATTTTCAAACCTTATCGACAACGCGATCAAACACGCGCGATCGTCCGTGGTCGTGCGCGCCGATCGACAGAACGATTCATTTCGGATAACGGTGTCCGACGACGGACCAGGCGTCCCTGCGGATGCGCGTCCGCATATTTTCGAGCGTTTCTTCCGGGCGGATAAATCCCGGTCGCGCGACGAAGAGTCTGCGGCCGGACACGGCGCCGGACTCGGATTGTCGATCGCCGAGTTTATCGTCGAAGCGCATGGAGGGAATCTTTCGCTCGTCAGATCCGATTCCGACGGCTCTGTTTTTCTATGCGGGTTTCCGATCAGGAGTTGATCCGATTCGTTTAATCGTGTGTTTATCTTCACCCTGATAACGTTAAGTCACCGAACCGATATTCGGCAATTTATTAGTGGGAGGAGATAATGAGAAAGATCATTTCAGTTGCATTGGTTTGCGCAATTCTGGCAATCGGCGGGAATGTAGTTTCCGCGCAAAAGAGATCGAGGATTTCGATGGCGAAGGCGCGCTCGATCGCGGTCAAAAGGGCGGCAGGCAAAGTTGAAAGCGCGGAACTTGAACGTGAACGAGGGAAGCTCGTTTATTCGTTCGACATTCGCACCCGCAGGGGCACGATCAAAGAGGTTTGGGTCGACGCGTACACCGGCAAAGTGCTGAGCGTCAAGACCGAATCAAAGGCCGAAGAAAAAAACGAGCGCGAAAAAGAGAAGTCGCGAAACTGAACCGGTTCGTTCCGGAAGGATTCGGCGGATGGTGGAAATCCGAACCAATTGGCTCATCAATCGGGCGTTGTGGTCCGCGCTGACGTTTGTCGGCGCGGTTTCGTTTGTCTTGGCCCAAACGCCCGATCCGCCGCTTGTACCGCCGAAACCGATCTTCATATCCCGCGATGACGCTGTTCAGCTCGCGCTGACGCAGGCGTCGGCGTTCAGGGAATCGAAGCTGAACGAACAGATTGCCGCCGAAGACGTTTTTCAGGCCGGAAAAGCATTCTTACCGAAAGTCACCGTCAATCCATCTCTGATCTACAACACTCCGACGTCCGCGTCGATCCTAGCCGGGACACCGCGACCGCCGTCATTTCTGGGATCGAATGCCGTCGCCGAGATTCAGGGACTCGTCACGGTTTCGGGCGAGATCGACACTTCGGGAAGATTGCAGGCGAACCGCCGCCGGGCCCGCATCCTGCTTGAGGCCGCCAGGGCCGGAACGGAAGTTTCGCGGCGAAACCTGATCAATGCCACCGACGAAGCATACCTGGCGCTCGCGCTCGCATCGGCGCAAAGGGATTCGGCGGAAGCGGATCTCAAATCGGCGGAACAGTTCGAGAGTCTGACGAAGTTGCTGGTCGATGGCGGCGAGATAGCGCCGGTCGATCTGATGCGTGCGCAGATCCAAACGAACAGCCGTCGCGACGAACTTGAACAGGCACGGGTCGCGGAGCACATCGCGGCTGACAACCTGAAGACGTTTTTGGGCTACGAGGTATCGCGGGAGATCGCGGTTTCCGAACTGACGACTCTGATCCCGGTTCCCGACGAACTCGCGCAGTACTCGGCAGATCAGATAGCAGACCGGCCGGAATTGCGGCAGATCAAAGCCGAGACCGAAGCGGCGAACGAAGACGCGAAGATCGCCCGGGCCGAACGGAAGCCGCAACTGACTTATTCGATCGATGGCGGCTTCATCTCGGATTCGCTG
This sequence comes from Acidobacteriota bacterium, assembly GCA_029777145.1. The sequence goes on from JAKOSS010000998.1 coordinate 8,576, forward strand.
CGGCCCTCGACTGTCGGCCAGTCGACGGGCATCAGGGCATCCGTTGGTGTTTCGATCCCGGTGCTCGACTGGGGCGTGAGCAGGAGCCGGCAGAAGCAGGCGGACCTGCGGGCGCAGATCTCAGAGAATTCCCGGATCTTCGCGGAACGGCAGTTTGCGGCGCAGTTCGATTCGAATATGGCGCAGGCGAGGTCGGCGGCGTCGCGGATTCGGACTTTGGCGGACAATCTCAGAAACGCTGTGAAAGTACTGGAAACGTCCGTTCTGCGATACAGGGCGGGGGAAACTCAGATCATCGAGGTGACCGACGCCCAGACGCTGATCATCGCGCAGCGACGGGCGTTGCTGCAGGCGATCTATGACTACCGGATCGCCGTCGCGAGATTGAAGCTGGCGACCGGGAAATAGGACGGCGGGAAGATAGAACGATGCATGAAGAGAAAGAAAACATGAACGAAGCTGAAGATCCCGCGTCGGCTGTTTCAGACGCGGGCGATTCGACGGAATCGGAACAGAATGGAGGCCGCAGATCTCAGTTCATTGCCGGATTCGTAGTGATCGCGATCGTTCTCGGCGGGTTTCTGGTTTGGCATTTCTATCTCTCGCCGGCGTCAACGACCGATTCCGAAGCACCGGCGGAAAGCGAGGTCGTCGTCAGCGTCCGCACCGCCAAGGTCGAACGACAGACGGTCTCGGCCGAGGTGTCCGCAGTCGGCACGATCTTTCCGGTTCGCCAGGCCGCGGTAAGTTCAAATACGAGCGGTCAGATACGCGGATTGCAGATCCTGAAAGACAAGTTTGTACGCAAGGGCGAACTGCTCGCGAAGATCAATACGAGCGATCTTGAAGCTCAAAAGCGCGAGGCCGAAGCGACACTCAAAGAAGCGCGGCTTAACGTTCAGGCGCTGCGCCGTTCGACGATCCCGCAGGCCGAGATCCAGGTGGCGAAGGATCTGCGGGACGCCCGCGCGGCGGTCGAAAATGCGCGCAATCTTTACGACCGGCGCAAGGATCTATACGACAAGGGCGGCATCGCGCTCAAGGACGTTGAAGAAGCGCGGCTTTCGTTGACGCAGGCGGAAAACAATCTGAAGTTCTTGGAAAGCTCGTCGCATCTGCGTACCGGAACTTCAAACCCGCTCGATCTTCAAACGGCGGAGGCGCGGGTTCAGCAGGCCGAGCAAAGAGTAAATACGCTTCAAACGCAGATCGGTCTGGCCGAGATCCGGGCTCCGATCTCCGGATTTGTGATCGAACAGGTTCAGTTTGACGGCGAATATGCGAGTCCGGGAGGCAAGATCCTGACGATCGCCGATACGGGCGAAGTGATCGTCAAGGCGAATTTCCCGGACACGGTGATTCCGGAGCTGAAGGTCGGCGACGCGGTCTCGATCTACCCGAACGATCTGGCCGGCGAGCGAATGAGCGGCAATGTTTCATTGATCTCACGATCGACCGATCCCAACAATCGCACTTCGGAGGTTTGGGTGAATCTCGGAAACGGCGCGGGCCGCTTGCGATCGGGCGCCGCCGCCAACTTCGTCATCAGCGAGAGCGCGCAGAAGGACGCCGTCGTTGTTCCGAACGCCGCCGTGGTTTTGGATGCCGCGAACGAGAAGTCTGGCGTCGTGATGGTCGTCGACAAACTCGATACGGCCCATGAAGTGAAGGTCGAGATCGGCATCCGCACCAACGACCTGACCCAGATCGTCTCGGGCTTGTCCGGTGGCGAAACTGTCGTCGTCGAAGGGAATTATGCGTTGCCCGACGGAGTGCGGGTCGAGGTCAAGAGCGACGAGGCGAAGCCGGGAGACGGGAATTGAATCTTGCCGCGCTGATATCGAATCAAAAACGCGCCGTCATCGTGTTCGTCGTTTTGCTTTGCGTGGCCGGCCTCTACTCCGCCTCGCGCCTCCCGTCGGCGTTGTTCCCGCAGACCGACTTTCCGCGCATCGTCGTCATCGTCGACAACGGCGTTGTTCCCGCCGACCAGATGCTCGTTTCGGTGACGCGCCCGGTCGAGGAAGCGATGAATGGCATTCCGGGGATCGTGCGGATCAAGTCGACAACCGCGCGCGGATCGGCCGACATCAATCTGTTCTTCGACTGGAAGGTCGACATCGTCCAGACGCTTCAGCTCGTGCAGGCGCGCCTGTCGCAGGTGAGTTTGCCGCCGACGGCTGAGATCCGGCGCGTCGACCGCCTGACCTTCGCCGTATTCCCGGTCGCCGGCTACAGCCTGACCTCCGACAAACGAGATCCCGCGACCTTGCGCGATCTCGCCGCATACACCGTCAAACCGAGGCTTGCCCGGCTGCCCGGAGTCGCGGACGTGGCAGTCGCCGGCGGTGCGGTCCGCGAATTTCACATCGTCATCGACGAGGAGAAACTGAACGCCCGCGACGTTTCGCTGCAACAGGTCGCCGATTCCGTGAAAAACTCGAACCTGCTCGCGTCGCCCGGACTGCTCGAGGAAAATCACCGGCTCGAACTCGCTCTCGTCAGCGGCCTCGCGACGAAGGCGGAAGATCTCAATTCTATAGTCGTCGGGACGGTCAACAACACCCCGGTGACCGTCGCGGACATCGGGGAAGTTCAGTCGGGAGTCGAACCGAATTACACGATTGTCACCGCCGACGGCAAACCCGCTGTCCTGCTCAATGTCCTGCGTCAGCCCGATGCCAACACGGTCACGGTCACGGACGAGATCAAGGCGGAACTTGCCGTCGCCGAAAAGACGATTCCGTCCGATGTGAAGATCTCGCCGTTCTACGACCAGTCGATCCTCGTACGGGATTCGATGACATCCGTGCGCGACGCGATCCTCATCGGATTGCTGCTTTCGGTGATCATTCTCTTCGCGTTCCTGAAGGATTGGGGAACGACGTTCGTCGCGATCCTCGTCATCCCGGTCACGATCCTGGCGACGTTTCTGGCGATGTACCTCGTCGGACTGTCGTTCGATCTGATGACCCTCGGCGGCGTCGCGGCGGCGATCGGGCTCGTCATCGATGACGCGATCGTGGTCGTCGAGAATGTCTATCTGCACCTTTCGCGAGGGCAATCGCGGACCGAGGCCGTGCAGACCGCGATCTCGGAGATAACCGTTCCGATCATCGGTTCGACCGTGACGCCGGTGGTCGTTTTTCTGCCGCTGGCGCTGCTGACCGGCGTTACCGGAGCGTTCTTCCGCTCGCTCGCGCTGACGATGACGGTCGCGCTTCTGACCTCGCTGGTGCTGGCGCTGACGCTGACGCCGGTTTTGGCGGAAAGATTCGTTCGGGCGAGGAAGGGCAAGACTCCGGAAACGAGCGAACCGCAAAGCGAACTCCGCGCCGACGAACTTGAAGAAGAGGCCGCGAGCGGCCGGATAATGAACTTCGTTTCCGGCGTTTACGAATCCGTTTTGCGTCTTGCCCTGAAGAATCGGGTCGCGGTTTTGATCATTTCGGTTCTTATACTTTTCGGCTCCTACGTTCTGTACCGGAATCTCGGATCGGAATTCTTGCCGGCGTTCGACGAGGGCGCGTTCGTGCTGGATTACATCGCGCCGCCGGGAACGTCGCTCGAGGAGACAGATCGTATCCTGCGGCACGTCGAGGACATGCTGAAGGAGACGCCGGAGGTCGAGGGATATTCGAGGCGCACCGGGTTGCAGCTCGGGCTGTCGATCACCGAGCCGAACACCGGCGATTTTCTGGTCAAACTCAAGTCGCAACGCACGCGCTCGACGGAAGAGGTGACGGACGAACTGCGCAAAAAGATCGAGGGCAGCGAGCCGGCGCTCCAGGTCGAATTCGTCGGGATCCTGTCCGACCTTATCGGCGACCTGACAAGTTCGCCGGCGCCGGTCGAGATACGCATTTTCAGCGACGACCAGAAAGTTCTTCATGAAACGGCGGGATTTATCGAAGAGTCGATAAATAAAGTTCCCGGCGTCGTTGATACGAACAGCGGCGTCATCGTCAGCGGCGCGGCGGTCACTTTCAAGATAATTCCGCAGACGGCGGCCCGGTTCGGGGTGACCCCGAGCGACATCGCCGACACGGTCGCGACCGCGATGACCGGCGACGCCTCGTCGGCGATCCTCGAGAACGGCCGGCTGATCGCCGTGCGCGTTGTTCTTCCACAGTCGGCCCGGCGATCGCTCGAGGCGCTCAAGGCGTTGCAGATCCGCTCCGCGAGCGGGCAGTTGTTCAGGCTCGATCAGGTCGCGGAGGTTCAGTACGATCAGGGCCAGACCGAGATCGAGCGCGACGGACTGCGGCAATCGGTCGCGGTCACGGCGCGGATCACGGGAACCGATCTCGGGACGACGATCGCCCGGATCAAGACGCAGCTGGCGAGGGACGTGAAACTCCCGCCCGGAATGACGCTCGAATACGGCGGGCTTTATCAGGAACAGCAGTCGAGCTTTCGCGAATTGGCGTTCGCCCTCGTTCTGGCAGTCGCGCTTGTCTTTCTCGTTCTCCTGGTAGAATTTCGCTCGTTCGCGCATCCGATCGCGATCGTTTCAGGCGCGGTGTTGGCGCTCGGCGGCGTGTTGCTCGGATTGCTCGTCACCGGATCCACGATCAACGTCGTTTCTTTGATGGGAATGATCATGGTCATCGGGATCGTCGCGAAGAACGGTATTTTGATGCTCGACGCAGTCGAGGAACATCGTGCCGAAGGCGACAGCCTGCACGACGCGCTTGTGCGTTCCGGACACCGCCGGATCCGTCCGGTTTTGATGACCTCGCTCGCGGCGATCCTCGGAATGCTGCCGCTCGCGCTCGCCATCGGAGCCGGCGCAGAACTCTTGCAGCCGCTCGCGATCGCGGTCGTCGGCGGGCTCGCAGTCGCGTTGCTCTTCTCGCTGGTCGTGACCCCGACGGTCTATTCGATACTGAATAAGAAGTAGATGGATTTGCGAACCGCTGTCGGAAAGGTTGAGAATGTCGAACATGAAGAAGCAATCGAGACGGGAATTCATTTTGGCCGGCGCGGCAGGCGTCGCCGCATTGGGACTGACGCGGTTTTCGGCAGACGCGGCGTTTGACGTCGAAGAGGCGACGATCGCCGATCTGCAGGCGAAAATGAAGTCCGGTGAACTTACCGCCCGCAAACTCGTCGAGATCTACACCGCGCGGATCAAAGAGATCGATCCGAAACTGAAGTCAGTGCTCGAGATCAATCCGGACGCGCTCGCGATCGCCGACAAGCTCGACAAGGAGCGCAAACGCGGCAAGGTCCGCGGGCCGCTTCACGGAATTCCGGTCCTGATCAAGGACAACATCGACACCGCCGACAAGATGAAGACGACCGGCGGTAGTCTCGCATTGATGGACGCGCCGGTTCCGAAGCGGGACGCGTTCGTTGCCAAACAACTGCGCGACGCCGGAGCCGTGATCCTCGGCAAGACGAACCTCAGCGAATGGGCGAATTTCCGTTCGACGAAGAGCGTCAGCGGTTGGTCGGGCCGCGGCGGTCAGACGAACAATCCGTACGTGCTCGACAAGAATCCGTGCGGATCGTCGGCGGGATCCGGCGTTGCCGCGTCCGCCAATCTTTGCGCGGCGGCGATCGGAACCGAGACGAACGGCTCGATCATCTGTCCTTCGGTACGCAACGGCGTCGTTGGGATCAAGCCGACGCTTGGACTTGTTTCCCGAAGCGGCATCATTCCGATCGCTCACACGCAGGACACTGCCGGTCCGATGTGCCGGACGGTCGCGGACGCCGCGGCGGTGCTTTCGGCGATCGTCGGCTACGACAAGTCGGACGCGATTACCGTTGATGCGTCGAAAGGTGCGAAGGACTACACCAAATTTCTCGATCGCGACGGTCTGCGCGGCGCGCGCCTCGGCGTCGTCACGCAATATCTCGGCAACAACGCGGAATTCAAGAAGCTCTTCGAAGCGCAGGTCGAGGTCTTGAAAGCAGCCGGCGCGACGCTCGTCGAAGTCAGGTTTCCGGATGAACTGACGAAACTGGGCGACGATCGGCTCAGCGTTCTGCTTTACGAGTTCAGGACGGATCTCAACAAATACCTCGCCGCCCGCGGATCGAAATACAAAACGCTCGCGGACCTGATCAAGTACAACAACGACAACAAGGACAAGGAGATGCCGATCTTCGCTCAGGAGCTTTTCGAGCAGTCGCAGGCGAAGGGCGATCTGACCGACAAGGCTTATCTCGACTCGCTGGCAAAGCTCAAAGCGGCAACGCGCGAGAACGGGATCGACGCGATTATTGCAAAAGTCAATCTCGACGCGCTCGTCGCGCCGTCAACCGGCGCCGCGTGGTCGATCGCGGCCGTCGCGGGCTATCCGTCGATCACCGTTCCGGCCGGCTTCTTCGATTCGTTGCCGTTCGGCCTGCTTTTCTTCGGCAAGGCGTTCAGTGAACCGTCGTTGATCAAATTCGCGTACGCCTTCGAGCAAAAGACGAAGGCGCGGCGGAAACCTGAGTACCTTCCGACCGTCAAATAACGACCGAATCGCGCGGACGGGACCTCCCGTCCGCCGTCGCTCTCAAGAAAAGGAACGCTACTCACAAATTCCGCTAGATATTCTCGCCGCGAAAATGCAATAATTGACCGCTTCCCCGGCACGTCTTACCGATTTTCAACTAGTTTTCAATTACAAGAGGAGTCAGATGAGCTTATTTACTTTGAACGTGAACAACGTTGCGTACAACGTCGACGTCGATCCGGACATGCCGCTTTTGTGGGTGATCCGCGACGTGATCGGCCTGACCGGGACGAAATACGGCTGCGGGCGCGAACTGTGCGGTGCCTGCACGGTCCTGATCAACGGTGTCGCCGAGCGCACCTGCGAATACGACGTCAGTTCGGCGGTTGGCAAAACGATCACGACGATCGAGGGTCTTTCGCAGGACAATTCGCATCCGGTGCAGGCTGCCTGGATCGCGAAGCAGGTGCCGCAGTGCGGGTTCTGCCAGTCGGGAATGATCATGGCCGTCGCGGGCGAACTGAATTCGGGACGCCCCGCGAGCGAGATCGTGAACGAGATCAGCAACATCTGTTCGTGCGGCACGTTCCAACGGATCAAGGCCGCGATCCTCAGTCTGTAAGAACCGCCGGAGGCACAAAATGAATCGCGAAAAACAGAATGAAAGATTGATGGACCGCCGGAAGTTTATCGCTTCGACGATCGCCGGGGCGTTCGTGCTCAAGCTCGTTCCCGACGTGCTGGCGAAATCGACGACGGCAGATGCGCTTGTCCGCCCGGCCGCCGCGACGACCGCGACCCAACTCGGCACGTGGCTGCAGATCGGAGCCGATGAATCGGTCACGATCCTCGTCGGCGCCCAGGAAATGGGACAGGGAATCATGACGGGGCTTTCGCAGCTCGTCGCGGAAGATCTGATGGTCGATTGGGCGAACGTCCGCGTTGAATGCGCGCCGGCCGGAACCGTCTACAACAATCCGATGTACAACTCCCAAATGACGGTCGGCAGCGGCAGCATGCGCGGATATTACCTTGCGCTGCGCCGCGCCGGTGCGACCGCGCGCGAGATGCTCATTGCCGCCGCCGCGCAGTTTTGGGGCGTCGATCCGGCGATCTGCACGGCGTCGAACGGACGTGTCACGAACACGAAAACCAACGCTTTCCTGACTTACGGACAGTTGTCGTCGGCGGCGGCGCAGATGCCGGTTCCGTCAAATCCGGCGCTCGTTCCCGACAACGCGCTGCGGTACGTCGGCACCGACGTCAAGCGCGTCGACATTCCGGCAAAGGTCAACGGCAGTGCGATTTACGGAATGGACGTCAAGCTTCCGAACATGGTCTATGCGGCGATCAAACACTGCCCGACCTTCGGCGGAACGCTGACTCAGACTCCGAACACGCCGAGCGGCGCGATCGCCGTTGTTCCGCTCTCGGTAATGGCCGGCACCGGCCGCGGCACCGAAACGACCGGAATGATCAACGCCGTCGCCGTCGTCGCGGACAATACCTGGAAGGCGATGCGCCTCGCGTCATCGTTGTCCGCCAACTGGAATATTCCGCCGGCGTCGCTCGCGCTGACTTCAGCCGAACTATTCGCGCAGGCCGAACAGCTTTTGGCGAACGGCGCGCCGGACACGCGGACGGCCGAGATCGTCGGTTCGATCCGCAAGCAGACGAATCACGGCAAGCCGGTCACCGCGACCTACTATTTGCCGTATCAGGCGCATGCGCCGATGGAAGTTCTCAACTGCACGGTGAGCATCACCGGTACCGGAGCGGATCGCCGGTGTGAGATCTGGGCGCCGACTCAGGCTCCGGCGGCATGCGTCGCCACGGCGCGGACGCTGACCGGGCTGACAACGGCCCAGATTTCCGTGTATCCGACGTTTCTCGGCGGCGGCCTCGGCCGCAAGTTCGAACAGGATTTCATCAGCCAGGCGATCCAGGTCGCGCTGGCGATCGAGCGTCCGGTCAAGCTGATGTGGTCGCGCGAGGAGGATTACCGGCGTGATCAATATCGTCCGATGGCGGTCGTTGAGGTGCAGGCGAGTCTCGACGAGAACAATTCGGTGAAAAGTTGGCAGTATCGAAACTGCTCGCCGTCGATCGGGCTGCAGCGACGTCCGACGTCGACGACCGTTGACGGACAGGCTGTCGAAGGATCGACCACCGCTTCGGGGATGACCTATGCCTTCAAGACGCGAGTCGTCAAACATCTCGTGCACCCGTCGCCGATTCCGGTCGGCTATTGGCGGTCGGTCGGAAACTCGATCAACTATTTCGCAGTCGAGAGCATGATGGACGAACTTGCGCACAAGGCCGGAATCGATCCGTATCAGTTCAGGCGGAATCATCTCCAAAACAGCGCCAGGTCGCTGGCAGTGCTGGATCAGGTCGCGACGAACTCAAACTGGGGCGGTTCGGTTCCGAACGGCCGGGCGCGCGGGATCGCGCTCGCACAATGCTTCGGAACGATCGTCGCCGAGGTCGTCGAACTTTCCGTTCCAACGGCCGGCCAGATCCGGATCCACAATGTTTGGTGTGTCATCGACTGCGGTCGCGCGGTCAATCCCGATGCCGTCAAAGCGCAGGTCGAAGGCGGCATCGTGCACGGTCTGAACGCGGCGCTTTGGGAATCGGTGACGTTCACCGCCGGACGGTCTAACGTCAGCAATTTCAACAACACCAAGAAGATAAAGCTACGCGAGATGCCGGCGGTCAACATCTTCATCATGCCCGCGAATCCCTCAGCGCCGATCGGCGGGGTCGGCGAACCGGCCGTCGCTCCGATCGCACCGGCGATCGCGAACGCATACTACTCGCTGACCGGAGAGCGTGTCCGCCGGTTGCCATTCTTCCCGCAAGTCGCGTAGTTTGTTTTCATCATGAAAATCAACTACGGACTTCTGATCGTTGCCGGGATCGTTTTCGCGATCGCCGGCGTTTCGGCGCAGGTTCCCGAAAAAGCGGCCGTGATCGCCGGTGCGGAACGCGCCGTCGAAAAGGCGGCGAAGGCCGTCGAGATGCCGGCACCCGGATGTGCGGTCGGAGTTTCGCTGGACGGAAATTCGGTATTTGAGAAGGCGTTCGGCTTGGCCGAGATGGAAAACCGGATCCCGAACACGCCGCAGACGATCTTCGAGTCCGGCTCGGTCGCCAAGCAGTTCGTCGCCGCGTCGCTCGTCCTGCTCGCGCAGGAAGGGAAGCTCAGTATCGACGATCCGGTCCGGAAGTACATTCCTGAACTGCCCGATTACGGCGCGAAACTGACGATCCGTCATTTGCTGAATCATACCGCCGGTCTGCGCGATTGGGGATCGGTGATGGCGCTGACCGGCGTCGGACGCGGCGACCGCGTGATCTCGCAGGAGGTAGCGATCGACGTGATCCTGCGTCAGAACGGGCTCGATTTTGTTCCGGGCGCCGAGTATTCGTACTCGAACAGCGGTTATCAGTTGGCGACGTTGATCGTCGAGCGCGTTTCGAAGCAAGAATTTCCTGAATTCACAGCGGAACGTTTCTTCAAGCCGCTCGGGATGACAAACAGTTCGTGGCGCGACGACTATCAGCGGCTTGTGCCGAATCGCGCGCAGGCATATTCGCGGAACCCGAACAGAACTTGGCGGCTCGAGATGCCGTTCATGAATGTTTACGGGAACGGCGGAATGCTGACGACCGTCGGCGATTGGCTCAAATGGAACGCGATGCTCGATTCACGCGTCTTCGGCGCGCCATTTGTCGAAGCGCTCGAGACGCGCGGCGTGCTCAACGACGGTCGGACGATCCCTTACGCGCTCGGCATCGTCGTCAGCGATTACAGGGGCGTCCGCGAGATCTCGCATTCGGGTGCGACGGCCGGTTATCAAACATTCTTGGCGCGTTATCCTGACCGGAAACTCTCGGTCGCGGTGATGTGCAACGGCGTTCCGCCAAGCCCGACCGGACTCGCCCACAGCGTCGCCGACGAGATCCTCGGGCCATTCCCGGCCGTTTCTGAACGTGCAACGGTCGACGTTCCGGAAGACAAACTAAAGCAATACGTCGCGCTTTGGGCCAATGAAAAGACCCATTTCTCGGAATCGACCACGCTTGACAAGGGCGTCTTGAGAATCGGGAACACGTCGCTCAAGGCGTCGCCCGACGGTTCGTTCAGGTTGGGATCGTCGCGCGTCAAATTTATTGCCGGATCGGACGGCAAACCGGCTTTCATGGAGATCGAAAACGGAGGCGCGACGGAGCGCTGGGTCGCGAAACCGGGCTGGACGCCGACGGCCGCGGAACTTTCGGCGATCGCCGGCACTTGGCATAGCGAGGAAGCGCAGGCGACGGTCAGCTTGGTTCTCGAAAACGGCAAAATGGAGGTCGTCAACAAGCCGCTCTACAGATTTGAACTCCGTCCGACGTACAAGGATCACTTCTCGACCGGTGAGGGCAGCGTTGTCTGGGTCACGCGCAAGGCAAACGGTTCGATCGAACGGCTGCACGTCGGCGCCGGACGGATGCGCGATATGCCATTTGAACGGGTCGGAAAATAGTCGAAGAGTCGAGAGTCGAGAGTCAGGAGTTGATATTCAACAATTTCAGCCAAGCCGGCATCGCGTTCAGGTGATCGCCGTGATCGATCCCCGTATTGCCGGCGAAACCTCGGATCCTGAATCCGTTGGCGTTCACTTCGCTCAGCTGCTGCATCCCGATCGGACCTTGTTTCAGCCGCGGCGTCCGTTTCAAACCGAGTTTCGCGATCAGGTAATCGACGCATTCGGTCGTGCTCGCGTAGGTTCCCGGAAAGAGTTCCGAATGCGTGATGACGAACGTCTTTCGGCCGGCCGCGGCCTCGCGCGCGAACGCAAGGTATGAATCGACATCCTCGTCGCGGATGACCCCGCCGTCGCCGAGCGGCTTTCCTTCAGGGACGTAACTCGCGTGGATCCCGTCGAGAAGCAGTACGTTGTCGACGAGCTTGAAGTTGTCGGGCGTGTGGAGTATCTGGCGGATCGCGCCGTAGCCGGCAGAGAATCCGATGAGCGTGATCGACGAGAATCCGTTCTTAAGTCTCAACGCCGTTGCGGCTTCGTCGACGACTGACTTGAACAGCGCCGGATCGGCCGCGAACGGTCCGCCGTACGCGCGCGAGCCCGAGCCGAGGTTGATCGTGACAAGCGCCGCTTTCGGCAATTCGTCGGAGATCTGCTTTTGAACGAGCCACGGCGCGGCATGAAATTCGATCACAAGCGGGACCTTGCGCGATCCGTTTGGAGCGCCGCCTTCGGACGCGATCTTCAAGCGGCTCTTCGCCGAAACAAAAAGCACCGCGCCTTTGAGCGACTTCATCTCCGCCCGTTCGCCCGGAACATCAACCTTCGCGACCCGCGGATGCGGACGCGTCGTCTCGGTCGACGGCGACGGATTCTGCGGCGCCATTTGCGCGACTGCCGTCGCGGCTAATAACAAGAGAATTGCGATTTGTTTCACGTTGTAGAGCCTTGCGGAAAAAGCTACTTTCCGTCGTTCGTGGCATCCTTGATCCGAACGAGGCTGCTAAGACCCGAACTCTTGAAAAGAAGGACCTTTGTGCCGTCCTGCGACCAGACGTAATCCCACGTATCCATGTTTGTTTCGAACTCGCTGAGTTGGGTCTCTTTTTTGGAGCCGATGTCTATTTTGAACAGATCGTGATGTCCGGAATCTCTTTCAAATACGATCGCCTTGCCGTCGGGCGTCCAGCGAACCCGCGAGATCCGGGCAGCATCCATCTCGAAGATCTTTTTCCCTGCGACCCCGTCTTTCAGCTCCACGACCCTGACTAAGGCCTTAAGCGTTGCCGCGTCCTCGTTTCTTAGAACGGCAAAATACGCAAGGTATTTCTCATCAGGTGACGGGATCGGCCAAACATTGCGAAATGCGGGCTCCAGTCTCTCGACTTTTTCTTCCGGGCCGTCGCCGACCGGCACTCTCATGATTTCCAACGGTTTCGAATTGCCGAATCCAGTTTGCCGGAAAAACCAGACGTAGCCGCTGGCGGTCGTTCGACCACCGACATTAAATGTATCGTTCACGTTCGTCAGCTGAATTTCGCCCGATCCGTCGAGGTTCATCCGGTACAAATTGGTCCCCGGGCCCGAGGGAGGCCAGGCATTGGCCACGATATACTTCCCATCCGGAGTAACATGGAAACCGTCAACCGTACCGGTGCGTGAAAAGAGTTTCTTCTGATCGGTACCGTCCTGATTCATCGAGTAAAAGTCATCGGCTCCCTTGCCGCGTTTCAAGAAATAGAGCCGTCCGTCGTTCGACGCGGAGAGGAAGTTGGGGAAAACGGTCTTATCTTCCGACGTCAGGCGTTTTGCGCTCTTCGTAGTCGGATCCAACGACCAAAGGCTTGTAAGTTGGATGTCTGTTTTTGCGATGACGCTCTTTCCGTCTGACGCGACCTCCAGGTCAAGATAGTTCACCGCGTCGTCGGTCAGTTGTCGGAGCGCTCCGCCCGGATAGGATATGTAAAAGATGTCGGCTTTCAACGGCGACCCCAACTTGTTCGCCGTGAAGATGAGACCATTGCCGTCCGCCGTCCAATGAACGATACCCGGGTCATTCCCCCACTCGCCTTGATAAATGTCCTTTACCCGGTCCTTCGCGGGAATTTTCAGATCCGAAGTATCGAGCACCGCAACAAAATACGGACTATCGTTCCGACCGGCTTCGTCTCTTATATCCACGCGCGGGTAGAGGATCGCGAGTTTCGTGCTGTCGGGCGACCAATCGCCCAAAGATATCGCGACGGCATTGATATCATCTGCCGCGAGAAGCATCTGCTGATCGGAGCCGTCGATATTCGCCAGGTAGATATTCTTGCTTCCGTCAGACTTCTTGAAGGCGATCTTCTTCCCATCCGGCGAGATTCTCAGAGGTCCGGCGTCAGCCATGATCTTCTGGGGGCTGCCGCCGAGCGTCGGGATCTTATAAAGGCTGGGCTTCTCGCCGAGCGCGCTCTCCCGAAAATAAATATACTCACCATCGGGAGAAAACGAAGTTACCCACAAATTGAAGTTTCCGGCGTCCACCTCTCGAACGACGTTTTCCGCACCCGATCCCAACTGTCGGACGACGATCATTCTGGTGTCCTTTCCGTCCTTCAACACCTGTTTGTAGTAGGCGACCATCTTGCCGTCGGGCGAGGGGGTCGGATTTTCGATGCTGTCACCCGTGAACAGTTCCTCGGAGCTGATCTTCGAAAACGGCAATGCTCTCGAGAAGAGTTTTGCGCCAAAGAAATAGGATCCGGCCAGTATTGCAATGACCACGAGAACGACCGCGCCGGCGCCGACGACCCAACGGCTTTTGCCGATCTTGCCGGTGACGTTCGTTGTTTGGTTCGATTCTCCGAGCGTCGTCGCCCGCAGGATTTGAGTATGAGGCCCATCCGATTGCGGATCGATCGTCTTCTCCAACTTGTCCTGAAACTCGAGTTCCTTGTTCAAGTCCTTGAGGTCGGCCATCAAACCCTTGATCGTCTGGTAACGTTCATCTCTATCCTTTCGAAGGGTCTTGTTGATGATCCGCCTGAACTCGGAGGGAATGTCGGGACCGGTCAGCGGCTTCGGTTCATCCTTCAGGATCGCGCCGATCATCTCGAGCGGCGTTTCACCCTCGAACGGCAGGTGTCCCGCGATCATCTCGTACAAAACGACCCCGAAGCTGAAGATATCGGTTCTGGCGTCGACCTCCTTTCCTTTGGCCTGTTCCGGCGACATATAATTCGCCGTCCCGATGATCATTCCCGGCAGCGTCGATTTGCGATTCGGGGTCCGCGATTCGGGACTGTCCGGTTGAACCAAAGTTTCTCCTTCCTGAATCAGATCGGGAGTGCGCGATCCGGGATCCGAGGTCAGTTTGGCGATCCCGAAATCGAGGATCTTAACCATTCCGTTTTCACGGATCATGATATTGTCCGGTTTGATGTCGCGATGGACTATGCCTGCCCGATGCGCTTCGTCCAGCGCTGACGCAACTTGGAGCGCGATATCCAACGCCGATCTGTAACTCAGCCGTTCGCTTTTCGCATATGCGGTCAGGGTCCTTCCGTCAATGAACTCGGTCGCAATGTAATGCGCTCCGTCGCTTTCGCCGATCTCGTAAATCGTGATGATATTCGGATGGTTCAAGGCGGACGCGGATTTCGCTTCGCGGACAAAGCGGCTCATCCGGTCACCGTCATCGGCAAACTCCGCGGGCAGGATCTTGAGCGCAACTTTTCTGTCGAGCTTCGTGTCCCGGGCGAGGAATACCTCACCCATTCCGCCCTTGCCGATCAGTTCTCGAATCTCGTACTGGTTGATCTTCTTTCCGGTTTCCATATCTTGTCGGAAAAGTCTCCGTCCTATTTCGCCAAACCGATCTTCCGCAACAGATCGAGATAACGCGGATCGTCTTTGAGGAAATCGTACACGTCCGAAGTATCGATCGTGATCAGGCTCGGGTCGCGGACGTCGTATGCGCGGTTGAGAAATTCGATCGCCTTCTCTTTGTTCTTCGTCGCGGCATAAGCGTATGCAAGGGATTCGTAGTCGAAGTATTCTAACTTATCAGATTCGGTGACGGCTTTTTGAACCGTAATGAGACTCGCCAGATATTCCATCCAAAACCCCCGCATGCCCTTCAGTTTGAACGCGTTCTCATATCGGCGGATCTCGTAACCCTTCCTGCCGTCGAGCTCAAAACCCTTCAAATACTGTTCGATCGCCTCATCGTGCATGCCTTTGGCGGCATACGCCTCGCCGAGATTGAACCTTACGACAGGACTGTCGGGATACAGTTCGACCGTTCGGTTCAATTGCGCGATCGCTTCGTCGTACCTCTTTGCGAAGCCAAGTATATTCCCTTTCATCCGATTTATGACCAGGGAAAACGGATCCAGTTCCAAAGCGACCGATATTTCGGTGAGCGCCTCGTCGGTTCTGCCCCGGAACGCAAGGAACTCGGCATGCCACTGGCGCGCGGTCGAGTAACCGGGACGAAGACGCAGCGCCGCTTCGAGCTCACGCTCGGCGCCGTCCCAATCGTAGTCGTAGGAATACTTGATGTAGCCGAGCGAGGCGTGCGCTTCAGCCAAATTTTCGTCAAGTTCGAGCGCCGTGAGGGCGGCCTTCTTTGCTTTCGGAAGATACTCGTTCGGCCTGTAACTGCCGTACAGCGGCATCAGCGCGTACGTATCCGCGGTTCCGGTAAGGGCGAGCGCGAAGTTCGGATCCCGCGCGATCGCCTGCTCGAAATACAGTGCTGCCCTTTCGAAATCCTTGATGCTGCGCTTGTTCCAGTGGAAGCGGCCGAGCAAATAGAGGCGTTGGGCTTCGGAGTCGGCCGAGACGCTCTGCGCCACTTTCGTCCGATCTTCGGACGTCAGTCGCGGACGGATCCGGACGGAAACGTCGCGCGCGATGTCTCGTTGGAGGAGCGCAAGCTCGGTATTGATGCGCGCGTAATTCGCCGACCAAAGCACGTCCTGTGTCGCCGTGTCGATCAGTTCGAGGTCGACGACCAGATCGTCGCCGTTTTGTGTCATGCGCCCGAGAAGCACCGACTCGACGTTCAATTCGCTGCCGATCGTCGCCGGCGGCGTTTGCCGGTCCTTGTAGGTAAATACCGTGGCCCGCGCTTTTACCGAAAGGTCTGAGATCGTCGATAGATCGCGAATAAGATTCTCGGTCATCCCGTCCGACAAGTATTCGGCCCCGGCGTTTCCGCTCGCATTCACGATCGGCATGACCGCGATCGACGCGATCTGTGCCGGCCTCGCCATGTAGCGGTAGCCGACGATTCCGCCCAACGCGAGCAGCAGCATCAGCGCAACCGTGCCGGCGATCATCGTGAGCGGTTTCAGCTTGCTGCCCGGACCGATCGCCGCTGCCGTTCGGATGCTGTCGGGATCGATCTCGGATGTCGGGATGCGTTCGCCGATCGATTCGAATTCGAGTCTTCGCCGGGCGATCCGCAGTTCCCCGAGAACCGTCCGGATGTCCGGGCACCGGTCGTCGAGAGACTTCGAAAGACATTTGCCGACGGTCGCCGCGATCGCCGGCGGCACATCGGGCGCGAGTTCGGACAGCGGTGCCGGCTCGTCGTCGAGTATCGACCGGAGTATGTCGCGGGCGTTGTCCCCGCCGAACGGACGCGTGCCGCTGAACATTTCGTACATCACCGCGCCGAAGCTGAAAATATCCGACCGCGGATCGACGTCGCCGCCGTTTGCCTGTTCTGGCGACATGTAGTCAGGCGTACCGACGATCGTTCCGATCCGGATCGCGCCGGGCATCGCCGGTTCCGTCTGCCGGTCCGCGATACCCGGCGGCGCGTCCGACTCCATGAATTTGGCGATGCCGAAATCGAGCAATTTCACCAAGCCGTCCTGACGCAGCATGATGTTGTCCGGTTTGATGTCGCGGTGTACGATGCCCGCGGCGTGTGCGGATTCCAGCGCCGAGGCGACCTGAACCGCGATATTCAGCGCCGTCTCCATGTCGAGCGGGCCCGCGGCGATCATCTCCTTGACCGTTTTTCCGTCAACGAATTCGGCGGTGATGAATCGCTTGCCGGCGGACTCGCCGATCTCGTAGATCGTCAGAATGTTCGGGTGATTCAGTGCCGACGCCGAGCGTGCTTCGAAGACGAGCCGCTCGAGACGGTCTTGAGCTTCGGAAAAAACGTCGGGCAGAAATTTGAGCGCGACGTTCCGATGCAGTCGCGTGTCCTTCGCCAGATAAACCTCACCCATTCCCCCGACGCCGAGCAATTTCTCGATCTTGTAATGCAGGATCTTCGTTCCGACGAGCCGGACCGTCGAATCGCGAACCGCAAACATCTCCGCCGCAAGAGCGCCCGGAGCCTCGTCGAGGAAATGCCCGGTTGTCGGTTCGAGCGCGAGGAGCGAATCTATCTCGTTGCGCAATTCGGTGTCGCCGTGGCAGTTTTCATCCAGAAAGGCACTCCGTTCGCCGGGCGGAAGGTCCAATGCCTCGTGAAAGAGCTTTTCAATTCTTTCCAGATTTTCCGGATTCATTGTTTCTGGGCTTCTACGCCGCTGAGTTCACGCAAAAGCCAGGTTCGCGCGAATCGCCAATCGCGCTTGACCGTTTCGGTCGAGACGGCGAGAACCTCGGCGATCTCGTCGTTCGTGATGCCGCCGAAGTATTTCAGTTCAACGATTCGGCTCTTGCGTTCGTCGAGCGCCGCCAGTGCGTTCAGCGCATCGTCGAGCGCGATGATCTCCTTCGCCTGGTCGCCCGGGATCTGCGGCGCTTCGCTGAGTGTCACCCGCTCCTGCCAGCCGCCGCGTTTTTGGGTCTGTTTCGAGCGGGCGTAATCGACCAGGATGTGCCGCATCGCCTTCGACGCGACGCCGAAGAAGTGGGCTCTGTTCCGCCAGTTCGGTTCGTCGTGTTTTGCCAGTTTCAAGTACGCTTCATGGATCAGCTCGGTTGTCTGGAATGTATGCCCGGAATGCTGCCGACGCATGTACCGGTGCGCCATCAGGCGCAATTCGTCGTAGACGAGCGGTATCAGCTGCTCGAGCGCAGTTTGATCGCCCTTGCTCCAATCAATAAGAAGAGCCGTGATCTGATTCGCGCCTCTTTCCGACATAGAAAAATTGCGTGTGAAAAATTATGGGAAGAACTTTGGAACGAGTATAAACCCTCGACCACGAAAACAAAATAAATCTGTGCCCCTGTTACCCTTTTCCGGCGAATATCTCGTTTCTCCCGGTAGAGAATTATTGTGTTGACCGCACCGGAAATACGGCCGATTGGAATCGACAAGTTGCCGGATTTCTCGGATCGACGACACGAATCTCGATAGTTGAAGGAACAGAATACGTTAAGGAGAGACATGATGAGAAACATCAAGACATTGGCATTTGCCGTAGTTTTCACGTTCGCATTGCTTTACGCCCCCGGGATCTCCACAACCGAGGCGTCTGCGCAGGGTAGGCAGGATTTTCTTTTGGTCAACAGGACGGGCGTCGAGATCTACGCACTGTATGTTACGCCGCACAGCGCGAACGACTGGGGTGACGACATTCTGGGAGTGGATACGCTCGCGGCTGACGACGAGGTGCACATCACCTTCTCGCGGAAGGAGAAGGCCAAGTACTGGGATATCCGGATCGAGGACGAAGACGGCAACTCCATCGAGTGGGAAAGCTTGAATCTGCTTGAGATATCCAAGGTCACGCTCTACTACAAGAACCGCAAACCGACGGCCATCGTCCAATAGGAATCAATCAAGAATCATCGAAGGAGAGGAATGAAAAAGACAATTCTTATCGCATTTGCGGTGTCCGCGATCGGATCGCTAATGTTCGGATGCTCATTTTCAGTCGGAACGGGCAGCAACACCGCGAGTCCGACGCCCGCGGCAAACAAGCCGGCTTCGAACTCGAACACGGGCTCGACGTCGAAGACCGACAGCAAGCCGAAGCCGAAACTGACGAATGAGGAAAAACCGACTGACGGCAAGGCTGTCACGGCCAACAAGAAGAATGCGGTCCCGAAAGACTGGATCTACGTTTATGACTCGAATAAAGGCTACGGGTTCTACGTGCCTGAGGGCACTGAAGGCGAAAGCCAGACAGTCGAGGGTATCGACGTGTTCTCCGCCACGACGCCGGCACCGTCCGAGATCGACATCTTCGTCCTCGCTTACAAGGACAAGACGCTGACCAAGGAAGATCTGCTGAACGATGCCGTTGAGTTCCTTGAAGGCCTCGGCCAGAAAGTGACTCCCGGTGCGCTGAAGGCGGAAAGCGACGAATATGCCGTCGCCGACGCCACCACGGTGCATCCGTCACGCGGCAAAGGCAAGCTTCGGATCCTGGTCGGCACGGACGTCACGGACAACTACGTCATGATCCTCGGGACGGAAGAAAGCCGTTTCGCGGCTAACGAGACCATCATTGATGAGATCTGGGGAAGCTTCGAAATGTGGAGCCAGAATTAAAACCTGAGGGCTACCCCCTTGGCATTTGCGATCGTCGATTGCCGATTTGCGATTGGTCAGACCATGCAGATCGGCAACCATCGATCGCAAATTTCGTTTTATCAAGGGACACCCGCAAACTTGAATCGAACATACCGGATCTTTTTACGATTCCATGTATAGGTGATATGAAGGTCGCCGTTCTCGCCCTGGATCATCGCCGGATACGAATACTCGCCCGGGTCGCTCTCGAGCGTGTAGAACATCTTGAAATTCTCGCCGTCCTTGCTGACCGCGAGGTTCAGCGGCGTTCTTCCGCTGGCAGTATGGTTGTAAACCAGAACGATACGTCCGTCGGCCAACCGGACGGCGTCGATACCGGCGTTCGGATTCGGAAGATCGATCGGCCGCGCCTGCGTCCACGTCTTTCCGTTGTCGTTTGAATCCGCGACGCAGATCTTGCCGATTCTCGGCGGAGACCGCGCGAAAAGCCTGAGCCGTTTTCCGCCGAGAGAAACGATCGTCGGCTGAATGATCCCTTCCGTGAACGCCCGATTATTGGACCCGGGAATGTCTTCGGGCTTCGGCGTCGGATACAGTTCGGACGGGATCGTGATCGGTCCGAACTTGGACCAAGTCTTTCCGTTGTCTTCGCTCCGTTCGATCCAGACCGCCCAGCTCCGATAACTTTCGACGGACGTTCCGCTGACGATCGTTCCGTCTTTCAGGATCAACGGTTTGGCACGGATCGGTCCGTAAAGTCCGGCGGGCAGATGCTCCGGCGCGGACCATGTTTTGCCATCGTCGCTGCTCGACAAACGGCCGCCCGTCCACTCCATTGGATTCGGGCCGAACTTGTAGTAGAGCCACAATTTCTTATCGGCGGTCTTGAAAAGAACGGGATTCCACGCCGGCGTTCCGTTCTCGCGCACGAGTTCGAACGGCGCCGACCACTTTCCGTCCGCGCGCCGCGCGCCCCAGATGGCGACGTCCGCGTTTCCCTCGCGTGTCCCGCCGAACCATGCCGCCAGGAGATCGCCGTTCGACAGTTCGACGATCGTCGAAGCGTGGGCCGACGGAAACGGCGCGGACTCGTAAACGAATTCGCGAAGCGGGTTTTGGGCAAAAGCCCCGATAACGGTCAGCACGGCGCAGATCGAGATTGCCGGAAGCTTGGTTTTGATGTTCATCGGATTTCGTTCCCCGCGGCTGATCTCATCGTTCAGTTACCCGTAATTCAACTTATTGCTTCAATTCGAGATCGATCGCCTCAAAAACCTTCGAACCGATGTTTTTGATCCTGTGCGTTGTTCCGGCGTTCTGCCAAACGAAATCACCGGCCTTTGATTCGAGTGTCCGTTTGGTTCCGTCCGCAGTGCTGATCTCGATCTTTGAGTCATAAATAACGAGGCCCAGGCCGTGCATTCGATGCGTATGCAGTTTTGACGATTCTCCGGGCTTTAGGACGAGACGATTTACTCTCACCCTTTCGTTATCGATCAGAACCAAGTGATTCTCCGATAGGATCGGAAACGGGCCGACGGTCGGCGCATCCTTGGTAGCCAGGATCTCGATAAAGATGGTACGAAAGTCGCTCTTTCCACTGTTTACGACCCGATGCGTCTCCGGAGACGATCTTGCCGCGAAACTGGTCTCCCCGTATTTGATTTCGTAAGGTTCTTTCTCACCGGTTATTGGTTCGTCGATCAACTGTGCGTTGCTCACCCTCACGCTGACTCCGTCATATCGGTGCACGTGAAATTTCGTTGACATGCCCCGCGGAATAAGGACATCGAAGACCCGCACAAATTCGTTCTCGAATTTGAGCCGGTGCATCGGCTCATTCTCGATCGGAACGCTATCCTGAGCGACTCCGGAATTTACAAATGCAAGTACGGAGCATGTTGCGGTGAGGACAAAAAAAGCGAGTCTTTTCATAGTGGTCTCCAGGCGGTCCAGTGCGATGCTTTGAAAGTTGTTTAGGGTAGTCATCGACTCAACCACGCCTTATTCGTTGCGCCTCAATTGCAAAACTTAAGCCGCATCCGGTTCTATTACTTCAAATCTATTTGGACGTTAAGTCGCGAACGGAACCATCTGCGACTTCAGGATCCTCGCGTCTCTGGTCAAAAGCGGGATACCCTCAACAACGCTCGTTGCGGCAATCAACTCATCGGCCGGATCAGATGAAAAATCGAGTTCGGTACTCTGCCGTGCTATCTGGATCGAGATCGGAATTATCGTCAACAGTCGCAAACTGCGACGAAATTCAACGCTGTCCATATCCAACTGAAGCCTTCCAAGCTGTACGAGCTTTGCCAGTTCCCAAAGAACGATATCCGAAACTGCAAGACTTTCGGCGGAGATCAGTTCCCGTTCGCGCGGAGTAAGATCGCCAGCCAATGCCTTGACGAGTATGTGCGTATCAAGATTCAGCATCCCATTTGACTCCAGTGGAAAAGATATCGCCTGAAATAGCAATCGAGTCCTTCATTGCCCCGATGAGTTCCGAGTTGTCCGTTTGTTCAAACGGAATCACCTTGGCGACAGGTTTTCCGCGCTTTTCAATAACGATCCCGTCGGCCTCGAGTTCATCGAAGATCTTCAGGCATTTTGCCTTGAATTCACTGGCGCTCATGGTTTTTGTCCGAACTTTCATAGCAATCAAATCTTAACATATGACCAGTCATATGACCAGTACGTTATTGGCTCCCCATTTGCAGAGGTCATGGCATGTTCCACGCGGGCGACACTCTCTCCCGTGTTCGTGGCAATACAACGTCTCCAATTTGTCCTGACCGCGTCACTTTACCTTTCCGGGTCCCCAGAGAGCTTTTCCCGAGAACTTTCCGGTGTGCTCGCCGTCCTTCAACAACTGCACGCCGTTGACGAAGACGTCGCGGACGCCGACCGCGAACTGATGCGGATTCTCGAACGTCGCCTTGTCGGCGATCGTATTCGGATCGAAGATCACGACATCGGCGAAATATCCTTTCTTCAGAAAACCGCGCCGGTCGAGTCCGAGATTCGTCGCCGGAAGCCCTGAAAGCCGGCGGACCGATTCTTCAAGGCTGATGACTTTCTCATCGCGGACGTATTTGCCAAGAAGCCGGGCAAAGTTGCCGTACGCGCGCGGGTGCGGGTTCGACTTTAGAAACGCGCCTTCGGGCGCCATCGACTCGGCGTCCGATCCGAACGATACCCACGGATACTTGATCTGCTTTCGGATATTGTCCTCGTCCATCAGGAAGTAAACGGTGCCGACGCGCGATTGGTCTTCGAGCACGAGATCGAGAATCGTGTTCTCAGGATCGGTCCCGCGCATGCGAGCGACCTCACCGAGCGTTTTTCCCGTCAGAGGCTTGAGCTTGTCGTTCTTGAAACCGATCAGCAATACCTTGTCGGGCGAACCGGCCATCAGGCGCAGATTTTCCCACTTGTCTGTCGGCGTGCGCATCTCGGCAAGGATCTTCTTTCTGGTCTCCGGATCCTTGATGCGTTTGAACAACTCCGCGTAGCCGCCGTCGAGCGCCCACGGCGGCATCGACGCGTCGAGGCCGGTCGCACCGGCGGGATACGTGTACATGTCGGCGGTGATCTTCATGCCATTCCTGCGGGCGTCTTCGACCATCGCCAGTACCTTGTCCATCTTTGGCCAATTGTCCTTGCCGCCGGCCTTGAGGTGATAGATCTCGGCCGGAATATTCGCCGCGCGCGAGATCGTGATTAGCTCTTCGACCGCCTCGATCAATTGATTTCCTTCGCTCCGCATGTGCGAGATGTACTTGCCCTTGAATTTCGCGGCGACCTTGCAGAGGTCGATGAGTTCGTCTGTTTTGGCGTAGAACGCGGGAGCATAGATCAGCGACGAGCCGATGCCGAGCGCGCCGGCGCGCATTTCCTTCTCGACCAAGTCGCGCATCTGCTGCATCTGCGCCGGCGTCGGCTGAACGTCGGCCTCGCCGAGGACGTACATGCGGACCGTCGTCGCGCCGACGAACGACGCGACGTTCTGGGAAACGCCGCGCCTTTCGAGGTAATTGAGATAGTCGGCGAGCGAAGTCCATTCGACGTCGAATTTCAGATCGCCCTGGTCGTCCTTCACCTGCTTCTTCATCTTGTCGCTGAGCGGCCCCATCGACCAGCCCTCGCCGAAGATCTGCGTCGTCACGCCCTGTTTCAACTCGCCGAGCGATCGTGGATCGATGATCAGGGATTCGGTCGACCACGAAAGCATGTTGATGAAACCGGGAGCAACCGCCATGCCTTCGGCGTCGACGACGAGCGCGGCGTCTTTGCGGCTGAGATCTCCGATCTTCACGATCTTGTCGTCTTTGATCCCGACGTCTGCGCGGACCGGTTTGCGGCCGGTTCCGTCGTACACGGTGCCGCCCTTGATGATGACGTCAAAAGTCTGCGCCGGCGTCAAAAAGACTCCGAACACGATAGCTGCAAACAAAAGGAAATATCGCATCATAACCTCAATCAAATCTGACCGCGAAAAACGCGAAATACGCGAAAAAACGTTGCTGCGACAAAATTCGGCCCGCATTCAAATCACCGTGGAAAACAGCCGACCGAGTTTGTTCGCGTCGCTTCGCGTGATGCGGTCAAAACCATCCGCGAATCAACGCTATTTTTTTCTTTCCCGCGAAACACGCGAAATACGCGAAAAAACGTTGCTGCAACAGAATTCGGACAGTGTCCAAATCATCATCGATAATTCGCGGGCAAATTATCTTTTCGCGTCGTTTCGCGTATTTCGCGGTCAAAACCATCCGCGAATCTTCGCCATAATCTCTCCCGCGAAACGCGCTGAACACGCGAAAGAGCGTCAAAACATCATTCGCGATGATTCGCGAAAATTCGCGGGCAAATTATCTTTGGCGTCGTTTTCGCTATCCTTTGTCACCGGAGTCGGGATCGCAAGAACTCGAATTCCGGACTTTGTCAGACCTTCGAACCGATGAATCCGGAAATGGCGTTCGCGATCCGCGCTTCGCTGTCGAACGTATTGAAGATCGGAACCTCCTCGCGCAACGTCTGTTCGCTCACGCCTGTGAGAAACATTCCTTCCTGATTCAAGACGACGAAATAACTCACGCTTTCGTCATCCTCGACGGTTTTCACACGCGCACCGGTGAACTGGCTCATCGCGCCTTGGATCACCTCTCTGCGGTAGATGAACTGTCGGACAAACGTGTAGCTGTCCGACGATTTGTCGAAATTGTAGACCTCGCGGATCGTGCCTCTGAAAACAAAGAACAGTGACCCGACGAGGAAAAGTCCGATCGCCCACAAGGCGAACGAGTCGAACACTTCGTACTTGAAGACGAGAAGGACCAGCGAGACCGCGAAAAAGAGCGCGAAAGCCAACGCCAGAAACATCATGAACGTCGGCCGGTAGTCGAATATCGTCAGTGACTCGGGACGTCGGATGATCCGGACAGGGATCAAGAACGCGAACCTCTCACGGATGTTTTTCGTGATCCCTTCAAACGGTGAATAGTCATCTTCGTCGTACATATTTTCGGTGCAGCTAAAGAAGCCTTCGAACTGGCGATCCTTTCGTCGCTGACGCGGACTTGCGGGAGGTCTTTTCGAAAATCATGTCGGGACACCGTGGGCGACGTGTCGCGCGGCAAACAACGAAATCGGGAATTGCAGAACACTTTACAACACTTTGCCGTTTACGAGGAACGAACTGCGGCCGAAGCGAAAAGCGAGCGGTTTGGGCCGCTCGCTTTTTTTCTCGGGGTTTTAGCGCTGCGCGCTCATGCAAGCGGGACGCTTGCGCCCCAGTCAGCTCCAAATCCCGATTCCGAAATCACACCCTGACGCATTCACCGCGCTTGACGAACTGGCCGCTGCCTTTGTCGACGAGGCATTCGCCGTTCTCGATGACGACGCGACCGCGCGAAAGAACGGTCTCGACCTTGCCCTTAATGGTCTTTCCTTCGTAGGCGCAGTAATCGACGTTCATATGCTGCGCCTCGAGCGAGAACGTGTGCTCGGTCTCCGTGTTGAAGATAACGATGTCGGCGTCGGACCCGACGGCGATCGTGCCCTTCTTCGGGAACATTCCGAACATCTTCGCGGCGGCCGTCGACGTGAGTTCGACGAAGCGATTCAGAGAAATTCCGTTTTCGACAACGCCGCCGTTGTAGATCAGCTCCATGCGGTATTCGACGCCCGGCGCGCCGTTCGGGATGAGCGAAAAATCGTCCTTGCCGAGTTCCTTCTGTTCCTTCATGCAGAACGGGCAGTGATCGGTCGAGATCACCTGCAGATCGTCCATTTTCAGGCCCTTCCAAAGTTCGGCATGATTGTGCTTTTCGCGCAGCGGC